>CALWIE010000116.1 GCA_944380625.1 uncultured Clostridia bacterium | reverse complement strand
AGGGGTTTGTGATGGAGGAGAAGAAGATGGCCCGCAGGGAGCATTTGCGCAGCCGGTCGTTGATCTCGTCGAACTTTTCCAGGGACTCCTCCTGGCGGGAAAAGGCCTGCACCACCTTCTGGCCCTCAATCATCTCCTCCACAAAGCCGGTCTGTTCCCCCCGCACCTGGCTTTGGAGCCGGAACATGTCGTAGGTGCGCTTGGCGATAAAGGCCGCCACCACCAGGGACACCGGGGTGATGACCACCACCACGGCGGTGATGCCCACGTTCACGCTGAGCATAAAGCCCAGGGTGCCCACAATGGTGATGACCCCGGAGAACAGCTGGGTAAAGCCCATCAAAAGACCGTCGGCAAACTGGTCCACGTCGGCGATCAGCCGGCTGACCACCTCCCCGGCGGGGTGGGCGTCAATGTAGGAAAGGGGCAGCGTCTGGAGCTTTTGGAAGGCGGCGCTGCGGATGTCCCGCACCACCCGGTAGGTGATCCGGTTGTTGATGAGGCTCATCACCCACTGGGAGAGGGCCGCCACCCCAATGACCGCCCCGGCCTGGAGCAGGATCCGGAAGATGCTGGCAAAGTCCACCTGCCCGGGGCCCAGGATCAGGTCCACGGCGTCGCCGGTCAAAATGGGCAGGTAAAGGCTGGCCGCCACGGTGACCGCCGCCAGCAGGAAGGAGAGCCCCACCAGGGCCCAGTAGGGGCGGATGTACCGCAGCACCTTTTTCAGCGTGCCCTTTTGGGCTTTTTGGCCTTTCATGCGGAGGCCCCCTCTCTCTTAAACTGGGATTCAAAGATTTCCCGGTACACCTGGCAGCTTTCCAGCAGCTCCTCGTGGGAACCCATGCCCACGGCCTCTCCGTCCTCCAGCACCAGGATCTTGTCCGCGTGGCGCAGGGAGGCCGCCCGCTGGCTGACGATGAACACCGTGGGGCCGCCCTCCATCTGGCGGATGGCCCGGCGCAGTTTCAGGTCTGTGGCAAAGTCCAAGGCGCTGGCGCTGTCGTCCAAAATCAAAATAGAGGGCTTTTTCACCAGGGCCCGGGCAATGCACAGCCGTTGCCGCTGGCCCCCGGAGAAGTTCTTCCCTCCCTGGGAGACGGGCTCGTCCAGGCCCAGGGGCTTTTGCCGCACAAATTCCGCCGCCTGGGCTGTCTCCAGGGCCTGCCACAGCTCCCGGTCGGTGGCGTCCGGCTTGCCCCACCGGAGGTTCTCCCGGATGGTGCCGGTAAAGAGCATGGCCTGCTGGGGCACCACCCCCACTTTGCCCCGGAGCTCCTCCAGGGGATAGCCCCGCACGTCCAGGCCGTCCACCAGGACCTGGCCCTGGGTGGCGTCGTAAAACCGGGGGATCAAATTCACTAAAGAGCTCTTCCCGCTGCCGGTGCCCCCGATGACCCCCACGGTCTCCCCGGGGGCGGCGGAAAAGGTGAGCCCCTCCAGGGAGGGCGCCCCCGCCCCCTGGTAGGTGAGCCCCACCCCCGCGAAGGCCACCCGGGCATCCCCCTGGGCCCTGCCTGTGAGCTCCCGGGGAGACTCCATAGAGGGCTTTGCCGCCAGAACCCCCTGGACCCGCCCAGCGCAGGCCAGGGCCTTGGCGATGTTGATGATCAGGTTCGCCAGCTTAATCAGCTCCACCAGGATCTGGGACATGTAGTTCAAAAGCGCCACCACAGCCCCCTGGGTGAGCAGCCCCCCGTCCACCCGGACGGCCCCTACCCACAAAAGGGCCACTGCCGCCAGGTTGATGATCACATAGGTCACCGGGTTCATCAGGGCGGAAACCCGCCCCACGTGGACCTGCAGCCTGGTCAGGGCCCCGTTTTTCCCCTGGAAGCTCTCCACCTCCGCCTCTTCCCGGCCGAAGGCCCGCACCACCCGGACGCCGGTCAGATTCTCCCGGGTGGCGGAGAGGATGCCGTCCAACCCTGCCTGGACCTGCTTGTAGCGGGGCATGGTCCACAGCATCACCCCGAAGACCACCGCCGCCAGCAGGGGAATGGTGACCACAAACACCAGCGCCCCGGGCACGTCGATGGTAAAGGCCATCACCATGGCCCCAAACACCACAAAGGGGGACCGCAAAAGCAGGCGCAAAGCCAGGTTCAGGCCGTTTTGCACCTGGTTGATGTCGCTGGTCATCCGGGTGATGAGAGTGGAGGAGCCCTGGGTGTCCAGGTCCGAGAAGCTCAAAGCCTGGATGTGGGAAAACAGCGCCCGCCTGAGCTTCGCCGCAAAGCCCACCGAGGCTTTCGCCGCGAAGTACTGGGCGGTGATGGAGCACACAAGGCCCACCAGCCCCAGGCCGGCCATCAAAAGGCACATCCTCCAGATGTAGCCCCGGTCCCCGTTTTCGATGCCCACGTCGATGATGGCGGCCATCACCAGGGGCACCAGAAGTTCAAAGGAGGCCTCCAGGAGCTTGAAAAGGGGCCCCAGGACGCACTCCTTTCGGTATTCCTTCAGGTAGCTGAGAAGCTGTTTCACAAAGATCTTCCTTTCCCCTTGACAGTTGAGAATAAGTATACCATAAAATCCCACCGGATAAAAGTTGCGGCCCAGATATTTTCCCCCTTCCCACTTTTCGCCGCGCAGGGGGTGTGATATTCTACTATCATACATTAGAATGGCGGGGATGGCGCGGGATGCCCTTTTTGCGGCAGGGGGATGGAACAAGGTTCTGTGCAGGGACACACGAAATTCTTTTTCAACCGGCGAAAATGCCGGAAACTGTAGGCCCGGGAAAATTACAGCGTACCCCTGGCCTTTGAAAAGGGGCGCCCGCCGCCTGTGAAGCTTGGCGCTGCCCCCGCTGCCGGAAAGCGATTTTGGGATACGGGAGTGTCCCCAGGTATTTTGAGGGGGAAAACCGGGAAAAACCAGGGGGATTTTCGGAGGGTTGCAAAAATAGTATAAATTCCTATTTTTACCCCTTGCAATTTCCTCTCCCATCTGGTATGATAGGTTCGCAAGGCCCCCGCGACTGACGGGCTTTCGTGGAATTCACCACAGGGGAGCGGGGATTGGGCCTTTTTGCCGACCGTCTGGGCAGCGTCGCCGCGCGATGTTGCCCTTTTTCTTTTGCCAGCGCCCGGCGCGTCCGCTTGTTTTACACCCTCATGTTTTCGGAAAGGATGGCGGTATCATGAGACACGAGAATTGGCAGGGCTTTGTCCCCGGTATTTGGCAGGACGAGATCGACGTCCGAAACTTCATCCAGAAAAACTACACCCCCTACGGGGGTGACGGCAGCTTCCTTGCCGGGCCCACCCAGCGCACCTGCTGCGTCCGGGAGAAATTCGAGTCCCTGCTGCGCCAGGAGCACGAAAACGGCGGCGCCCTCAAGGTGGACACAGAGACGGTCATCACCCCCACGGCCTTTGGCCCCGGCTACCTGGACAAGGAGAGGGACGTCATCGTGGGCCTGCAGACCGACGAGCCCTTAAAGCGGGCCTGCAACCCCTTTGGGGGCATGCGCATGGTGCGCTCCGCCTGCAAGGCCTACGGGGTGGAGGTCTCCCAAAAGATCGAGGAGGAGTTCAAATACCACAAGACCCACAACGACGGGGTCTTTTCCGCCTACACCCCGGAGATCAAGGCCGCCCGCCATGTGGGGCTCATCACCGGCCTGCCCGACGCCTACGGCCGGGGCCGCATCATCGGGGACTACCGCCGGGTGGCCCTGTACGGCGTGGACCGGCTTATCGAGCAGAAAAAGCTGGACAAGATCGCCCTGGGGGACTGCGTCATGAGCTCCCCCTCCATCCGGGCGGCGGAAGAGCTCCACGACCAGATCCAGGCCCTGGAGGACATGAAGAAGATGGCCCAGCTGTACGGCTTCGACATCTCCGGCCCGGCCAAAACGGCCAAGGAGGCGGTGCAGTGGCTGTACTTCGGGTATCTGGCCGCCATCAAGGAGCAAAACGGCGCCGCCATGAGCCTGGGAAGGGTGTCCACCTTCCTGGACATCTACTTTGAACGGGACCTGAAGGCCGGCGCCCTCACCGAGAGCGAGGCTCAGGAGATCTTCGACGACTTCGTCTTAAAGCTGCGCATGGCCCGGCACCTGCGCACCCCGGAGTACAACGAGCTCTTCGGCGGCGACCCCATGTGGATCACCGAGAGCGTAGGCGGCATGGGCGAGGACGGCCGGCCTCTGGTGACCAAGTCCTGCTTCCGGATGCTGCAAACCCTCTATAACCTGGGCCCCGCCCCCGAGCCCAACCTGACCGTGCTGTGGAGCGCTCACCTGCCGGAAAACTGGAAGCGCTTTGCCGCCCAGGTCTCCTGCGACACCGACGCCCTCCAGTACGAGAACGACGACGTGATGCGCCCCGTCTACGGGGACGACTACGCCATCGCCTGCTGCGTGTCCGCCATGCGCATTGGCAAGGACATGCAGTTCTTCGGGGCCCGGGCCAACCTGGCCAAGTTGGTGCTGCTGGCCATCAACGGCGGCCGGGACGAGCTCAAGGGCGACCAGGTGGGCCCCAAAATGCCCGTGTGGAGCCACGAGTACCTGGAGTACGACGAGCTGATGGAGCGCATGGACTTCTACCGGCCCTGGCTTGCCAAGACCTACGTCAACGCCATGAACATCATCCACTACATGCACGACAAGTACGCCTACGAAAAGAGCCAGATGGCCCTCCACGACTCCACCGTCCGGCGGCTGATGGCCTTTGGCATCGCCGGCATGAGCTGCATGGCTGACTCCCTCTCCGCGGTGAAGTACGCCAAAGTAAAGTGCCTTCGGGACCCGGAGACCGGCCTTGTCACCGACTTTGAAATTGAGGGGGACTTCCCCAAGTTTGGCAACAACGACGACCGGGTGGACCAGATCGCCTGCGAGCAGGCCGAGAAATTCTATCACGCCCTGTGCCAGTACAGCCTGT
>CALWIE010000115.1 GCA_944380625.1 uncultured Clostridia bacterium | reverse complement strand
GCTGAAAACGGCAAGCAGGTCACCGCGCCGGTGGAGCTGAAGGCCCGCTTCCCCGAGGAGGACAACATCAACCGGGCCAACAAGCTGGAAAAGGCCGGCTGCCACGTGCTCTACGGCCTCCACGGCCTGAAGACCCACTGCAAGATTGCCCTGGTAGTCCGCCAGGAGGAGGACGGCATCCGCCGCTACCTGCATTTGGGCACCGGCAACTACAACGACTCCACCGCCAAAATCTACACGGATATTGGCCTGTTCACCTGCAACAGCCAGTACGGGGCCGACGCCTCCTCCCTGTTCAACGTGATCACCGGCTATTCCCGGCCGCCGGAGTACCGCCACTTTGTGGTGGCCCCCCACACCATGCGCCCCTTCTTCTGCCGGATGATCCGCCGGGAGACGGAGAACGCCAAAAAGGGCCTTCCCAGCGGCATTACCGCCAAGGTAAACTCCCTGGTGGACCCTGAGATCATCTCCCTGCTGTACGAGGCCTCCCAGGCGGGGGTGCCGGTGAAGCTGGTAGTGCGGGGCATCTGCTGCCTGATCCCGGGGCTTGCGGGGGTCAGTGAGAACATCACGGTGATAAGCATTGTAGGCCAGCTCTTGGAGCACAGCCGCATCTTCAAGTTTGAAAACGCCGGCAACCCCAAGATCTATATGGGAAGCGCCGACTGGATGCCCCGCAACCTGGACCGGCGCATCGAGCTGGTCTTCCCTGTGGAGAACGAGGAGCTAAAACAGCGGGGCTTCCGGATTTTGGACACCCTGCTCAGCGACAACACGAACGCCCGGGTGATGCAGCCGGACACCAGCTATCAGCACGTGTCCCGGCGGGGAAAGGCCCCTTGCAGCAGCCAGCTTGCCTTCTATCAGGACGCCCAGGACCGGCTGCGGGAGAAGCAGGAGCTCAAGCAGGACAGCCCCCTGATCCCCATCCACTCGGCGGAGGAGGCGCGCAACACCTGACTGGATGAGAAACACACGCGCCCTTTCCGGCAATCGGGGGCCGGCGGGCGCGGGAAACCATATTTTTCAGAGAGGATGATACACAGTGAAACGAGTGGGTATTCTGACCAGCGGCGGGGACTGCCAAGGCCTCAACGCCGCCATCCGCGGCGTGGCCAAGGGGCTCTATCAGGAGTTTGGCAAGGACGTGGAGATCTACGGCATCAAAGACGGGTACAAGGGGCTTATCTTTGGGGAGTACAAAAAGATGTCCGAGGCGGAGTTCTCCGGCATCCTCACCCTGGGGGGCACCATCCTGGGCACCTCCCGCCAGCCCTTTAAGACCATGCGGGTCATCGACGAGAACAGCGTGGACAAGGTGAAGTCCATGAAGGAAAACTACAAGAAGATGAAGCTGGACTGCCTGGTGATTTTGGGGGGCAACGGCACCCAGAAAACCGCAAACCTCCTCTCGGAGGAGGGGCTCAATGTGATCCACCTGCCCAAGACCATCGACAACGACATCTGGGGCACGGACGTGACCTTCGGCTTCCACAGCGCCGTGGAGATCGCCACAAACGTCATCGACTGCATCCACACCACCGCCACCTCCCACGGGCGGGTGTTCATCGTGGAGGTCATGGGCCACAAGGTGGGCTGGCTGACCCTTTCCGCCGGCATCGCCGGGGGCGCCGACGTGATCTTGCTGCCGGAGATCCCCTACGACATCGACAAGGTGGCCAAGTGCCTGAACGACCGGATCAAGAAGGGGAAGAAATTCTCCATCTTGGCGGTGGCGGAAGGAGCCATCTCCAAAGAGGAGGCCGCCCTCTCCAAAAAGGAGCGGAAAAAGGCCCGGGAAAACTTCCCCCACCCCTCCATTGTGTACCGCATCGCCGAGGAACTGGCGGAGAAGGTGGACAACGAGATCCGGGTATGCGTGCCCGGACACTTCCAGCGGGGCGGCAGCCCCTGCGCTTACGACCGGGTCCTGTGCACCCGGCTGGGGGCCACGGCGGCCCGGTTTGTCAAAGAGAAGCGCTTTGGGGTGATGGTGGGCATGGTAAACGGCCAATGCGTGCCCGTACCCCTGAAGGACGTGGCCGGAAAACTCAAGAGCGTCCCGGTAGACTGCGACGAGATCCGGGCCGCCCGGCAGATCGGCATCAGCTTTGGCGACCAATAACACCTCATCACAAAGGAGATAGGATGCAATATGGAATATTCCGTCAGCCTTTACAGTTTTAACAGCGCCATCCGGAAGGGGGAGCTGACCCCTCTGGACTGTGTCAAAAAAGCCGCGGAGCTGGGCTTTGACGCAGTGGAGGCCGTGGACTTTGTAAACTTCGACTGCCCTCCCCAGGAGCGGGAGGAGCGGGCCCGTGAGCTCCGGGAGACGGCTGCCAGCTGCGGCCTGAAGATCTCCTCCCTAGCCATTGGGGCGGACTTTTTAAACGGCTGCGGCGGCGATACGGAAGAGGAGATCCGCCGGGTAGAGAGCTATGTGGACCTGGCCGCCCTGCTGGGCGCCCCCCGGATGCGCCACGACATCACCAAGGGCCTTGCGAAATACCAGAGCTACGAGAGCCTGGTGCCCACCCTGGCCCAGTCCGTACGGGAGGTGGCCCAGTACGCCGCCTCCAAGGGGGTGGCCACCATGACCGAAAACCACGGCTTCTTCTCCCAGGACTCCTGCCGGGTGGAAAAGCTCTACACGGCAGTAAACCACCCCAACTTTGGCCTTCTGTGCGATATGGGGAACTTCCTGTGCGCCGACGAGAACCCTGCCCAGGCGGTGGCGAGGGTGGCGCCCTATGCCCGGTATGTCCACGCCAAGGACTTTATTGTAAAGCCTTTCTACAGCGAGGACCCCGGCGAGGGGGCCTTCCGCAGCCGGGGAGGCAACTTCCTGCGGGGCACTATCATCGGCCATGGGAACGTGCCGGTAAAGCAGTGCCTGCACCTTTTAAAGGCCGCCGGCTTCGACGGGACCATCGCCATCGAATTTGAGGGGATGGAACCTCCCGTGGACGGGGTTCGCATCGGCCTTGCCAACTTGAAAAAATATTGGAGTGAAGTGTGATGGCAGTTAAAGACGTTTTTCTGGACCTGATTCGCTACGACACCGGGTCCGATGAGACAACGGGAAAAACACCCAGCACCCCGGGGCAGAAAATCCTGGGCGCCCACATTGTGGAGCGGATGAAGGCCATGGGCATTGAGGACGCCCACATGGACGAGCTGGGCTTTGTATACGGCACAGTGCCCGCCACCGAGGAGCGCAAGGCCACTGTGGGCTTTTTGGCCCACATGGACACCTACGGGGGCGTCTCCGGGAAGGACGTCCGGCCCCAGGTGGTGGAAAACTACCAGGGCCAGGACATCCCCCTGGGGGACAGCGGCTTGGTCCTCTCCCCCACCCAGTACCCCTCTTTGAAAGTCCACCTGGGCAAAACCCTCATCACCACCGACGGCACCACCCTGTTGGGCGGCGACGACAAGGCCGGCGTGGCGGAGATTCTCTGCGCGGCGGAGGAGATCCTAAAGGAGAATAAGCCCCACGGGGTGATGAAGCTGGCCTTCACCCCCGACGAGGAGATCGGCACGGGCATCGGCTCTTTCGACGTGGAGGGCTTTGGCTGCGACTACGCCTACACGGTGGACGGGGGCGCCCTGGGGAATTTGGACTACGAAAACTTCAACGCGGCAGCCGCCACCCTGGATGTGACCGGCATTCCCATCCACACGGGGGGCGCTAAAAACAAGATGGTCAACGCCATTCGGGTGGCCATGGAGTTCTGCTCCCTGCTGCCCGCCGGACAGGTCCCCGAGCTGACGGAAGGCTACGAGGGGTTTATCCACGTGGACGCCATCGAAGGCACTGCGGAGCACGCCACGGTCCAGTTCCTTCTGCGGGACCACGACCTGGAGCTGCTGGAGGAGAAGAAGAAAATCATGGAAAAGGCCGCCGCCTTCCTCAATGAGAAATACCCCAACCGGCCCCTCACCCTGACGGTGAAGGACAGCTACCGCAACATGAAGGAGCAGATTTTGCCCCGGATGGAGATTGTGGAGAACATGGAGCGGGCCATGCGGGAAAACGGCGTGGAGCCCCACTCCTCCCCGGTGCGGGGCGGCACCGACGGGGCCCGGCTCTCCTTTATGGGCCTGCCCTGCCCCAACCTTTGCACCGGCGGCTTCAACGCCCATGGGAAGATGGAATACGTGGTGCTGGAGGACATGGAAAAGATCAAGGACATCATCAAAACCGCCATCTACAATGTGGAGTGACAACCAGAAAGGGCTAAGCTATGCTGAGATTTGGAACCATCGGCTCCGGCTGGATCTGCGACGAGTACATCCGCGGGGCAAAGGACAGCGGCCTGTGGGAGCTGACCGCCGTCTACTCCCGCACCCCGGAGAGGGCCCGGGAGTACGCCGAAAAGCACGGGGCCTCCCACTGCTTTACCACTGTGGAGGAGCTGGCTGCCTGCGAGGAAGTGGGCAGGGGCACGGAGGACTTTGATGTGGAGGGCTTCGGCGCCCAGTA
>CALWIE010000114.1 GCA_944380625.1 uncultured Clostridia bacterium | reverse complement strand
CACCACCGGATGATGGTCTCCCACATCAAGAACGCCCTGATCTTCTACCACGAGCCCTACGCCAGCTCCGCCTCGGAGATGGTGACGGAGCTGGTGCAGTACATCAAGGCCAGCGCCATCGACGCGGCGGATGCCGAGGCCCTGCTGGCCGGCATCATGCTGGACACCAAGAACTTCGTGCTGAAAACCGGCGTGCGCACCTTCGAGGCCTCGGCCTTCCTGCGCCGCCAGGGGGCGGACACCGTGGCGGTGAAGAAGCTCTTCTCCGACACCCTGGACACCTACAAGCAGAAGGCCCAGCTGGTCAGCGGGGCGGAGATCTACAAGGGCTGCGCCATCGCCACCTCCAACTGGAAGTTTGAGGACCTGCGCATCGCCGCGGCCCAGGCGGCGGACGAGCTGCTCTCCATCCTGGGGGTAAAGGCCTCCTTCGTGCTGTACCGGTCCGGCGGGGACGTGAACATCTCCGGCCGCAGCCTGGGGGATGTAAACGTCCAGCTGATCCTAGAGGAGTTCGGCGGGGGCGGCCACTTCACCATGGCCGGCGCCCAGCTGAAAAACACCACCATCGGCGACGCCCGCCGGGCGCTGATCCGGGAACTTGACAACAAGCTGGAGGAGACCACCGTGCCGGGCTGAGGCCCGGCCGGGGGAACTTCTCCCTTTGGGATAGTGCGTTTTGAATGTTTTTGCGGAAAGGAAGGGTTTGCCCTATGAAAGTTGTGCTGCTGCAGGACGTGAAGTCCATTGGGAAAAAAGGGGAGCTTGTGAATGTTTCCGACGGCTACGCCAGAAACTTCCTGCTACCCAGGAAGCTGGCCAAAGAGGCCAACGCCCAGGCCATGAACGAGCTGAAAAACGCCGAGGCCGCCCGGGAGTACAAGGTGAAGACCGAGACGGAAAAGGCCCGGAAAAACGCGGACACCCTCACCGGTAAGACGGTGAAGATCTACGCCAAGCCCGGCCAGGGAGGGAAGATCTTCGGCTCCGTCACCGCCAAAGAGCTCTCCGAGGAGATCAAAAAGCAGTTTGGCGTGGAGGTGGACAAACGCAAGGTGGCCCTGTCTACGGACATCAAGGCCTTTGGCACCTACAGTTTTGAAGTGAAATTTTACGGGGGGATCTCCGCCGCCATGAGCGTGGCGGTGTGCGAGAAGGCCTAAAGCCTTCCCCCCGCCCCAGGGAGGCCGCCCACAGGAGGCGGCTTTTTCCCGTAAGGGGCGGCAAAAGGATTTTTCAGGGAAACGGAGGAAAGCACTATGGACCAGGACGGCTACTTGGGCACCCAGGCGATGGCGGGGGAATCCATGCCCTTCAGCCTGGAGGCGGAACAGTCTGTGCTGGGGGCGATTCTGCTGGAGCCCTCCTGCCTCTCCACGGTGGTGGACATACTGCCCCGGGCGGAGTATTTTTACGGGGTGAACAACCGGCTCATCTACGGGGCCATGGTGGAGATGTTCGCCCTGGGCCAGCCGGTGGACTTCATCACCGTGCTGGAGCGGCTCAAGGCGGACGAGGACTTTGACGAGGCCACCGGCAAGGTGTACCTGACCCAGCTGGCCCAGCTGGTGCCGGCCATCTCCCACGTGGAGACCTACGCGGGCATCGTCCGGGACAAGTACGACCTGCGCACCCTGATGCAGGCCGCCCGGAACATCTTAAACGACGCCAGCTCCGGCGGCGGGGAGGCCTCTTTGGTGCTGGACGCCGCCGAGCAGCGCATCTATGACATCCGCCGGGGCAAGAGCGACCAGGGCCTGCAAAAGGTCCAGGAGATCCTCCTGGACACCTTCGACCGGCTGGACAAGTTGAACTCCGCGGACCGGGAGCGGTACAAGGGCCTGCCCACGGGCATCCGGGAGCTGGACAACACCATCTCCGGCTTAAACCGCTCGGACCTGATCGTCCTGGCGGCCCGGCCCGGCGTGGGCAAGACCAGCTTTGGGCTGAACATCGCCCGGCACGTGTCTGTGACGTCGGGACGGCGGGGGGCTTTTTTCTCCCTGGAAATGGGCAAAGAGCAGCTGGCCTCCCGGCTGCTCTCCTGCGAGGCCCTGGTGGAGGGCACCAAGCTGCGCTCTGGGGACTTGACCGAGGGGGAGTGGGCCCACCTGATCGAGGCGGGGGACATCCTCCGCCAGGCGGACCTGTACTTTGACGACAACCCCAGCATCACCGTGCCGGAGATGAAGGGCAAGCTCCGCCGGCTGGACCACGTGGACCTGGTGATTGTGGACTACTTGCAGCTGATGACCGGCACCCGGAAAAACGACAACCGGGTCAACGAGATCTCGGAGATCACCCGGAACCTGAAGGTCATGGCCAAGGAGCTGGACGTGCCGGTGATCGCCCTCTCCCAGCTGCGCCGGGCCACCGAGCGCACCAAGGACCACCGCCCCGGCCTCTCAGAGCTGCGGGACTCCGGCTCTATCGAGCAGGACGCGGACATCGTCATCTTCCTCCACCGGGAGGCCTACAACGCCACCAGCGAGGGCGGCCAGCTGACAGAGGACATGGACCAGAACGCCGCCGAAATCATCGTGGCGAAAAACCGCCACGGGGAGACAAAATCCATCCCTGTCCACTGGCAGGGCGAGTACATGCGCTTTACCTCCCGGGAGGTCATCCGCCATGAGTGAGCCGCTGCGGGGGGACCTTTCGGGCCTCCCCCCCCAGGGACGGGTGGTGGTGGGCTTTTCCGGGGGCCCGGACTCGGCGGCTTTGTGCCACTGGCTTCTGGGGAAGGTCCCCCGGGAGCGGCTGGTGCTGGCCCACGTAAACCACCAGCTCCGGGGGGAGGAATCCTTCCGGGACGAGGCCGCCGCCCGGCAGTTCGCCCGGCAGTTCGGCCTTCGGCTCGCCCTGCGCCGGGCGGACGTGGAGGCCCTGGCCCGGGCCCAGGGCCTGGGCCTGGAGGAGTGCGGGCGCCAGGTGCGGTATGAGTTCTTCCACAGCCTGGCCCCCGCCCCCGAGGACCGGATCCTCACCGCCCACCACGCCGGGGACAACCTGGAGACGGTCCTTTTGCACCTGTGCCGGGGCTCCTCCCTGGGGGGGCTGTGCGGCATCCCTTACCGGCGGGGGAAGGTCCTGCGGCCCCTTTTGCGGGCCACCCGGGAGGAGGTGGAGGCCTACTGCCGGCTCTACCACCTGCCCACGGTGACGGATTCCAGCAACCTCTCCCGGGACTTTGCCCGCAACAAGCTGCGCCTGGAGGTGGTGCCCCTGCTGCGGCAGCTCAACCCAGAGCTGTCCCGGGCGGTGTCCCGCATGGCGGAGAGCCTCTCCCGGGACAGGGACTTTTTGACCGGGGAGGCCCGCCGGCTGCTGGAGGCGGCCAGGCGCCCCTGGGGGCTGGAGGCCCAGGCCCTCACAGGGGCCCACCCGGCCCTGGAGGCCGCCGCCCTGGAGCTGTGGTGGCCCGGGGAGAGGCCCCTGGAGAAAAAGCACCTGGACGCCCTGTCCCGGTGCCTGCGCCAGGGGGGGCAGGTAGACCTGCCCGGCGGGGTCCGGGCCTGCTGCTCCCAAGGGGTCCTGTCCCTGGAGAGGCCGGCGAAAAAAAAGGGGTTTTCCCTGGCGGTGGGCCTGGGGGAAACCCCCCTCCCCTGCGGCAAAACCCTCCTTTTGGAGGAAAAAAACCTGGAGGAAGGGGCACAGGCTCCAAAAATTCACAATTTGTTGTTTAAAAACGCCTTGGACTATGCTATAATTACAGGCAATTTGATTGCCCGCTCCCGCCGGGAGGGAGAACGCTTTTCCCCGGCGGGCCGCGGGGTGACCAAATCCCTGAAGGGGATTTTTCAGGAAAATAAAGTCCCACTGCCCCAGCGGGACCGGATGGTGCTGCTGGAGTGGGACGGCCGGGCCGTCTTTTGCGAAGGGGCGGGACCGGCGGAGGGATTCCAGGTGACGGCGGGCACCCGCCGGGCGCTGGTGGTCTCCCTGTGGGAAACAGGGGGTAAAAGCTGAGACCGGGGAAGGATGGAATGGGTTATGAAAGGGACATTGGATATGCGGCAGGACATTGAGCGGGTGCTGTTCTCAGAAGAGCAGATCGAGGAAATCGTAAGCCGCGTGGGCGGGGAGATCTCCCGGGACTACGCCGGGAAAAACCTGCTTTTGGTCAGTGTTTTAAAGGGCTCGGTGGTGTTTATGGCCGACTTGATGCGGGCCATCACCATCCCGGCCCGGATCGACTTTATGGCCCCCTCCAGCTACGGCTCGGGGGTGAAGAGCTCCGGCGTGGTGAAGATCGTCAAGGATCTGGACCTGGAGCTTGCGGGCTACGATATTGTGATTGTAGAGGACATCCTGGACAGCGGCAAGACCCTCCACTACCTGATGGAGCTGCTCCAGTCCCGGGGGCCCAGGAGCATACGCATCTGCACCCTCTTCGACAAACCCGAGCGCCGGGAGGTGGAGGTGTTCCCCACCTATGTGGGCGCCCAGATCCCAGACGCCTTCATTGTGGGCTACGGGCTGGATTACGATGAAAAATACCGCAACCTCCCCTTTGTGGGCGTCCTGAAGCCCTCGGTGTACGAGTAAAACGGGAGAGAGCGGAAAGACTCTCAGATATAGGAGGACAGATCCTTGGACGGAAATCAAAAAAAGATTCGCAACCTTCTGCTGTATATCGGGATACCGATTGTGGTGCTGTTTATCATCATCTTCCTGTTCAACAACAGGACCCCCCAGCAGAACACCTACAAGTATTCCGACATCATCGACTACTTCCAGAGCCAGGAGGTCACCAGCTACACCCTGAACCTGGGCACCGGGGAAATGCTCATCCAGCTGGAGGGCGGGGACTCGGTGCACTATGTGCTGCCCAGCCTGGACCTGTTCTACATGGATGTGCGGGACTCCATCAACGCCTATAACGAGGCCCATCCCGAAAGCAAAATGGTCCAGGACCTGATCCGCCCCCAGGAGACCAGCTGGCTCATCAGCCTGCTGCCCACCCTGATCCTGTTCGCGGGGCTCATCATTTTCTGGATGATTATGATGCGCCGCCTGGGCTCTTCCATGGGCGGCGACAAGCAGATGAATTTCGGCAAGGCCAAGATCAAGCAGATGAGCGACGAAAAGCGCAAGACC
>CALWIE010000113.1 GCA_944380625.1 uncultured Clostridia bacterium | reverse complement strand
GTATCCATGGTATCATCCTTCCAAACCGTGTAAAGATAGTGGGGCACAGGCACGTTGTAGTAGTAGGCGGTAAACTCCTTCTCCCGGGCCATGCCGTTGCGCTGGGCCACCTGGATAGAGGCCAGGTTGTCCGTCTTGATGATGGAGCTTACCTTCTCGGCCCCCAGCACCCGAAAGGCGTAATCCCGGCAGGCCCTGGCGGCCTCGCTGGCGTAGCCCCGGCGCCAGAAGCGCTTTTTCAGCAGGTAGCCCACCTCCAGCACGGGCTGGCCCTCGCAGTCCTGCCAGGTGATGCCCGCCTGGCCCACCATCTCCCCGGTGGAGCGCAGCACCACCGCCCACAGCCCAAAGCCGTCCTGGCGGTAGCGCTCCCGCTGGCGGGCCAGCCACGCCCTCACGCCTTCCTCTGTAAAGGGACGGGGATAGGCGTAGGTCACCTCCGGGTCCAGCAGTATTTCTTCCAGGTCGGAGATGTCCCCCTCTGTCATCTCCCGCAGCAAAAGCCGCCGGGTGCGCAAAACCTCTTTCATGGCACACCTCCAAAAAAAAGGCTTCTCCCTCCCCAATGGGACGGAAAAGCCCGTGGTACCACCCAAATTCACCCCTGGCCTGGCCAAGGGTCTTTCGCTTCCCGGTAACGGGGGAAAACCGCGCCGCTCCTCGCGGCGGCGTGCAGGGCCCGCCCCTTGGGCGTCCCATCCGCCGGACCCTCCGGCGGGGAGCGGCCTGCCCCAGCCTCCCAGCGGCCTCGCACCTGCCAGCCGCCTCTCTGTCAGGGAGGGCAAAAGCATCTTCTCCGCACAACTATCCCGTATGAAAACTACGGGAATATTATAGCCTCCAAGGGCCCCGCTGTCAATCCCCGAAAGGGGCGGGCGGCCTCTTTTCCTTTGGGGCTCAGGACCCTGCCAGGACCTCCCCGTCGGCCCCTTCGATGTCCCGGATGACCTCCCCTACCCGGGGCGCGGTGATCTGGCTGCCGGAAAGGGGGTTCTTGATGCTGTCGATGGGGGCGGTCAGGCTGGCCTGGACCTGGCTGCGCTCGAAGGAAAGGTCGCAGCCCACCATCTCGCAGCCAACGAGCTTCAGCCCCTTGCAGTAGCACAGGGGCTGGGTGCCGATGATCTTGCAGTTTTCAAAGGTGAGGTTCTCGCTGTACCAGCCCAGGTACTCCCCCTTGACCACGCTGTCCTTCACCAGCACGTTCTTCGCGTGCCAAAAGGCGTCCTTGGTGTCGAACTCGCAGCCCTCGAACAGGCCGTTTTCGATGTACTGGAAAGAGTACTTCCCCTTGAGCCGCACCTTCTCGAAACGCAGGTTTACAGAGCGCACCATAAAGTACTCGGACTCGGCGGCGCAGTCCTCCATCTGGATGTTGCGCACCGACCAGCCAAACTCCGGGGAGACGATGTGGCAGCCCTGGAGCATTACGTCCCCGCACTCCCTAAGGGCCTTGATGCCGTGAAGCTTTGTGCCCTCGATCTGGATGTGGTGGGAATACCACAGGGCCGCCCGGCAGTTTTCCGTCATCTCCCCGTCTCGGATCGTAAGGCCCTCGTCGTGCCAAAAGGGGTAGCGCAGGTCGAAAAAGCAGCCCTCCGCCGCCACGTTTTTGCACTCCTTAAAAGCGCTTTCCCCGTCGGCGGGGCCTTCAAACCGGCAGTTTACCACCCGGGCGCCGGTCAGGCCGTACAGGGCCCGCTCCTGGTCCAGGGTTTGGTTTTCAATCACGTTCACGTCTCTTCCTCCTTTTCCTCTCTCTTCCGGCGCCGCTTTCCTCCCCACGCGCCTTACTACAGTATAGACCCCTCCCGGGAAAATGGCAAATGCCTTTTTTTCATACCGAACCATACCCCCGGGGAATGGCACAGCCCCCAAAAAGGCCCCTGGCGCATGGCCGGGGGCCTCTCTTTACAGGTTCAAATGGCGGCCGTAATAGGTGTGGCGGTCGTCCGGGGGAAACTTTTTCCGGCGGGCCTGAATCATGATCCAAATGCTTTTCAGGTTCAAAAAGAGCACCAGCCAGGCCTCCCGGCCGGTGGCGCACGCAAACCCCACCATGGCCAGCACCAAGCCCGCCCAGGCCCAGGGAGGCACCCACATGGCCGACTCCAGCAGGGGGTCGATAAACCAGCTGAAAAAGAAATTCAAGGCGATCAAAAAGGCCACCAGCAGATCCCGGGCCACCTCCGGCAGCAGGTCCGTGGGATACTCCGCCCCCACCGTCTCCTGGTAGCCCACCCAGGCGTAATAGCCGATGGCAAAGACGGCCACAAACCGCATCCAAGTCCGTTTTTGGCACAGGTACTGGCGAAAAAGGCCTTTCGGGTGTTGGGAATGCCCTCTCATGCGCTCTCTCCCCTTTCCTTTTTTTATTATACAAGATAGCCCTCTCTTTTGGCAAGCGCCCGCCCGGAAAAACCGGGGAAAGGCGCCGGCATTTAGTAAGGTTTCCGTCTCCCTTTTGTAAGGCGGCCTTATAAAACCTGTAAGAAATGGGGCCTATACTTTTTCCAGAAAAAAGGGAAGCTGTGTTCCCGCGAAATGAAAAAGGAGAGGTAGACCATGGCGCTTTTGCAGGTAAAGGATTTGAAAAAGGTGTACGCCACCCGCCTGGGCGGGGCCAAGGTGACAGCCCTTTCGGGGGTGAGCTTCACCGTGGAAAAGGGGGAGTTTGTGGCCATCATGGGGGAGTCGGGCTCGGGCAAGACTACCCTCTTAAACATCCTGGCGGGGCTGGACAAACCCACAAACGGCCAGGTGTTTTTAAACATGCGGGACATCGCCGCCCTAAACGAGAGGGAGATCTCCGCCTTTAGGCGGGACCACCTGGGATTTGTGTTCCAGGACTTCCACCTCTTGGACACCTTTTCCATCCAGGACAACATCTTCCTGCCCCTGGTGCTGGCGGGAAAAACCTACCCGGAGATGAAAAGCCGCCTCGACCCCATCGCCCACCGGCTGGGCATTTGGGAGCTGCTGCAAAAGTACCCCTATGAGGTCTCCGGCGGGCAGAAGCAGCGGGCGGCCATCGCCCGGGCCATCATCACCGGGCCCGAGCTGCTCTTGGCCGATGAGCCCACCGGGGCCCTGGACTCCCGGTCTGCCGGGGACATTTTGGACATCTTCGGCCGCCTCAACGAGGACGGCCAGACCATTTTGATGGTGACCCACTCCCTCCAGGCGGCCTGCCGGGCGGGGCGGGTGCTGTTCATCCAGGACGGGCAGGTCTTCCACCAGATCTACCGGCAGGGCATGGCCGACGAGGAGCTGTACCAGGCGGTTTCCGCCACCCTGACCCAGCTGGCCGCCCGGGGGGAAAGGAGCGTGGCGCGCCATGGGTAAGCGCTCTTGGGACTTCTACTGGAAGCTGGCTTTGACCAACCTGAAAAACAACCGCCGGGTGTACCTTCCCTACCTGCTCTCCAGCGTGGGCATTGTGTGGATGTTCTCTGCCATCGCCGCCCTTTCCATGGGCATCGACGCCGGGGCCATGTACGGCGGCTCCACCGTGTCCTCCATGATGGGCCTGGGGGTGTTCGTCATCGGCCTGTTCGCGGTGCTGTTCCTCTTTTACACCAACAGCTTCCTCATCAAGCGCCGGAAAAAGGAGCTGGGCCTTTACAACATCCTGGGGATGGAAAAACGCCACATCGCCCGGGTGCTCTTCCGGGAAACCCTGCTCACTGCCGGGATCTCCCTGGGCCTGGGGCTGGGGCTGGCCGCCCTGTTCTCCGGAGGGATGTTCTGGGTCCTGGGGCAGGTGCTGGGGGAGGACCTGCCCATTGCCTTCGGCATCCCCGCCGGGGCGGCCCTGGTCGCCTTGGGGCTGTTCGGGGCCATTTTCTTCCTGACGCTGTGCTACAACCTCTTGCAGGTAAGGCTATCCAGCCCCATCCAGCTGCTCCACGGGAGCGACGCCGGCGAGAGGGAGCCCCGGGCCCACTGGCTCCTGGCGGTGCTGGGGGCCGCCCTGCTGGGAACGGGCTACGCCATGGCGGTGACGGTGCAAGATCCCCTCTCCGCCCTGCTGCTGTTCTTTGTGGCGGTGGTGCTGGTGATCTTGGGCACTTACCTGCTGTTCATCACCGGCGTCACGGCCCTTTTGAAGCTGCTGAAAAAGAACAAGGGCTTCTATTACAAGACCAACCACTTCACCGCCGTCTCCGGCATGCTCTACCGGATGAGGCAGAACGCCGCGGGGCTTGCCTCCATCTGCGTGCTGTTTACGGCCCTGCTGGTGACAGTGTCCACCACCTTCTCCCTGTACACCTCTATGGACGGTCTCATCCGGGCCCGCTATCCCCGGAACGTGCTGGTGTCGGCCTATGGCGCCAACCAGGAGGCCAAGGACCTCATCCGCCGGAACGCGGCGGAAACGGCGGAAAGCCTGGGCCTGGCCCTGGAGAACGTGGTGGACCGGGAGGGCTGGAACATCACCGCCGCCCGGGTAGGGAATGAATTGCACACCCAAGAGGTTCCCTCGGACGCTTACGCGGTGCTGGACATTTTCACCCAGGAGGAGTTTGAGCGCTTCTCCGGCCAGGACGTGGACTTAGAGGAAAACCAAGCGCTCCTCTTCGACCCGGCGGGCACCTTCCCCGGCGGGGACACCCTGAACATCGACGATAAAACCTATGAGATCGTCCCCTCGGATTACCATATGCCCGACGCCTCCACCGCCGCCCAGATCTATGAGCAGTATTCCCTGGTGTTCCAAAACGAGGCTGTAGTGGAGTCGCTTTTGGCCCCCAGCGGGTACGACATCGCCCCCACCTTCTCCTACGACTTCGACCTGGCCGGGGCCAGCGCCCAGGACATCCAGTCCTTTGCCGCCGCCCTGGGTGACAAGGATTTCTCCGGGCCCGGGGTCTCCTATGAACGGCTGATGTGGGAGGACTCGTCCTCCTCCCGGCAGAGCTTTTTAGAGCTCTACGGAGGCCTCTTCTTCCTGGGGATGTTCTTAGGGGTGCTGTTCCTCTTGGGCACGGCGCTGATCATCTACTACAAACAGGTGTCGGAGGGCTATGAGGACGCCCGGCGCTTTACCATCATGCAGCAGGTGGGCATGAGCCGCCGGGAGGTAAAGCGCAGCATCCACAGCCAGATCCTCCTGGTGTTCTTCCTACCCCTGCTGACGGCGGTGCTCCACCTGGGGTTTGCCTTCCCCATGCTCCAAAAAATCCTTTTGGTAATGGGCCTGTCCGACTTCTGGCTGATCTTCCTATCCACCCTGGGGTGTGTAGGGGTGTTCGCCCTGTGCTATCTTGCGATCTACGCCCTGACCGCCCGGATCTACTACCGCATTGTAGAGTCCGCCGCGGCGCAGGTTTAGGAAAGGGGGGCTTGCCATGCTTTCCGCTGTGTGGGAGCTGTTTGAAAACCTTATTCGGGCCCTGTTCGGCGTGGGCGGGGCGCTTCTGCGGGTGGGGCTCCAGCTTCTCTCCGCCCTGGCCTCCCTGGTGCTGCTGCCCTTCAGGGCCGCCTGGGGACTGCTCTTTGGGGACTGGGGCGCCCTGGACTCCTGGACCCAGGGATACCTTGCCCTATGCGGCCTGGTGGTGCTGGCCTTCCTCGGCCTGGCCCTCTACGGCTGGTGGAGAAGGCGCCGGGAGCTCTGAGCCCCCGGGCCTCTCCCCAAAAAGCCCCCGCTGCGATTCGGCAGCGGGGGCTTTTCCCTGCAAAATTTATTTTACGACAATGTTCACAAGCTTCCCGGGAACGTAGATCTCCTTGACAATGTCCTTACCGGCGATCTCGGCGGCCACCTTGGGCTCGGCCTTGGCCGCACCCAGGGCGTCCTCTTTGGAGATGTCCGCGGCCACGTTCAGGCGGGCCCGGACCTTGCCCCGCACCTGGACCACGATCTCCACCGTGTCGTCCTGGCACTTGGCCTCGTCAAACTCCGGCCAAGGCTGCTGGGCCGCCAGGCCCTCGCCCAAGCCCTGGGCCTCCCACACCTCTTCGGTGACATGGGGGGCGAAGGGGTTCAGGAGGATGGTGAAAATCCGCAGCTCTTCCTTAGAGATACTGCCCTTGGCGGCGATCTGGTTCAAAAGGGTCATCAGGGCGGCGATGGCGGTATTGAACTTTAATACCTCCGTGTCCTCGCTGACCTTCTTGATGGCCTTGTGGAAGGCGCCCTCCATGTCGGGGCGGATGCCCTTCTCCGGGCAGAGGATCTCCTGGAGGTTCCAATAGCGCTCCACAAACCGGCGGCAGCCCTTGATGCCCGCGTTGGACCAGGGGGCGGCCTTCTCAAAGTCGCCGATGAACATCTCGTACAGGCGCATGGTATCGGCGCCGTACTCGCTCACAATGTCGTCGGGGTTTACCACGTTGCCCCGGGACTTGCTCATCTTCTCCCCGTTTTCCCCCAAAATCATCCCGTGGCTGGTGCGCTTGCCGTAGGGTTCCGGGGTGGGCACCAGGCCCTGGTCAAAGAGGAATTTGTGCCAGAACCGGCTGTAGAGCAAGTGGAGGGTGGTGTGCTCCATGCCCCCGTTGTACCAGTCCACCGGGGACCAGTACTTCAGCGCCTCTTTCGAGGCGAAGGCCTCCTGGTTGTGGGGGTCCATATACCGCAGGAAATACCAGGAGGAACCGGCCCATTGGGGCATGGTGTCCGTCTCCCGCCGGGCGGGGCCGCCGCAGTGGGGGCAGGTGGTGTTCACCCAGTCGGTCATGTGGGCCAGGGGGGACTCCCCGTTGTCCGTGGGCTCGTAGGACTCCACCTCCGGCAGCTTTAAGGGCAGCTGGCTCTCCGGCAGGGGCACCCAGCCGCACTTTTCGCAGTAGACCACTGGGATGGGCTCGCCCCAGTACCGCTGGCGGGAGAACACCCAGTCCCGGAGCTTGAAGTTCACCTTGGCGTGGCCGATGCCCTTCTCCTCCAGGTATTCGGTAATGCGCTTTTTGGCCTCTTCCACCGTCAGGCCATTGAGGATGCCGGAGTTGACCATCACGCCGGTCTCGCAGTCGGTAAAGGCCTCCTTCTCCACATCGCCGCCCTTGACCACCTCCACAATGGGCAGGCCGAACTTCTTGGCGAACTCCCAGTCCCGGGTGTCGTGGGCGGGCACGGCCATGATGGCGCCGGTGCCGTAGGAAACCAACACGTAGTCGGAGATGAAAATGGGGATCTCCTTCCCCGTCAAGGGGTTGATGGCGGAAACGCCCTGCAGCTTTACGCCGGTCTTCTCCTTGGCCACCTCGGTGCGCTCAAAGTCGGACTTCTTGGCGGCCTCGGCCTGGTAGGCCCGGATCTCCTCCATGTTCTGGAGCTTGTCCGCCCACTTCTCCAGATAGGGGTGCTCGGGAGAGACCACCATGTAGGTGGCGCCGTAGAGGGTGTCGGGGCGGGTGGTGTACACGGTCAGCTTGTCCCCGGCGGTTGTCTCAAAGTCCACTTCCGCGCCGGTGGAACGGCCGATCCAGTTCTTCTGCTGGGCCTTCACCCGCTCAGGATAGTCCACCAAATCCAGGTCGTCGATAAGCCGCTGGGCATAGGCGGTGATCTTCAGCATCCACTGGCTCTTCACCTTGTGGACCACCTCGCTGCCGCAGCGCTCGCACACGCCGTTGACCACCTCTTCGTTGGCCAGCACGCACTTGCAGGAGGTGCACCAGTTGACGTTCATCTCCTTCTTATAGGCAAGGCCCGCCTTGAACAGCCGGAGGAAAATCCACTGGGTCCACTTGTAATACTCCGGGTCGGTGGTGGAGATCTCCCGGCTCCAGTCAAAGCTGATGCCCAGGGACTGGATCTGCTTTTTAAACCGGGCGATGTTCTGGCGGGTCACCTCGGCGGGGTGGACGTGGTTCTTGATGGCGTAGTTTTCGGTGGGCAGGCCGAAGGCGTCCCAGCCGATGGGATACAGCACGTTGTAGCCCTGCATCCGGCGCTTTCTGGCCACCACGTCCAGGGCGGTGTAGGGCCGGGGATGGCCCACGTGCAGCCCCTGCC
>CALWIE010000112.1 GCA_944380625.1 uncultured Clostridia bacterium | reverse complement strand
GGTAGAGGTTCACGTCGGCGGGCTGCACCGTGGGGGCAGGGGAGGGCGTGGGGGCCGGGGAAGAGGTTGCCGCCGGCTCCTGGGTGGGTCCCGGGGTGGGGGTGGCCGGCCGGGGCGTGGCGGTGGTGGTGGGCCGCTTGGTGGGCCGGGGCGTGGCCGTGGGCTTCCGGGTGGGCCGGGGTGTGGAGGTGGGGGTGGTCTTCCGCAGCTTTTCCAGCTGGTCCTCGGCGTCCTCCAGCTGGATCTCCGTCTGCTTCACCGCCAGGTCCTGGGTCTCCACGTCCAGCTCCAGCTTGGTCTTGTCGTACTGGACCAGGGGGTCGCCCACCTGGACCTGCTGCCCCTCTTGGACGTAGATGTCCGAGACGGCCCGGTCCCCCTCCGGATAGATCTCCTGGAGGTCGTCGCTGACAGCGGTGCCGGAGGAGTACACCTGGTCCCCCCAGTAGGTGGTGGTCACATTCATCAGGGGCACCACGTCCACGGTCTTCCGGTCGTTTTGATATTGGATGAAAAACCAGGCCCCCAGGGCGGCGGCCGCGGCCAGGACGGAAACGGCCGCGGCGGCGATCAGGTTTTTCTTGGCTTTCTTAGGCATGCTCATGAATGTCGGTTCCTTTCCCGAAACGGGTTGGCAGGCCCGGCCTCACAGGGGCCGGGCTTCGCTCAGGTGGAGAGGCCCAGGGCGGGCTTGCGGGGCCGCCGCCTCTCCTTGCTCTCCGGACGGGGAGCGGGCGGGGCGAAGGCCCCGCTCAGGTCGATGGGGATAGGCGCCCCAAAACCGCCGGGCTCCGGCCGGGGGGCAGGCCCGGGGCGGCTTTTTCCTCGGGCCGGGGCGGCGCCCTGGGCGCTGTGGCGGGGCCGCCGGGCGGGGGCGCCGTGGGCCGCACTGTGGCGGGGGCCCTTCGAGGGCGCCGGGCGCTGGGAGGCCTCTTCCCGCTGGACAGGGGCCGGCGGGGGAGGAGGCGCGGGCTGGAGGGGCTTTTCCGGTTCCGGGGCCTGCTGGGGCCTGGGGGCGGCCCCCAGGTGGAACTCTTCCGGAGGGATCACGTCCCCCGGCAGGGAGGGGCCCTCCGCCTTGGGGGTGGGGGCCGCCGCCTCCTGAAGGCGGCCGTCCCGGATGTGGAGGATCCGCCCGGCGTGGGCGGCGATTTCCGGCTCGTGGGTGATCATCACAATGGTGACCCCCTCGCTGTTGAGCCGCTGGAAGATCTCCATAATCTGCTCCCCGGACTTGGTGTCCAAAGCGCCGGTGGGCTCGTCGGCCAGGAGGATCTTGGGGTTGTTCACAATGGCCCGGGCGATGGCCACCCGCTGGCACTGGCCGCCGGAGAGCTGGGTGGGCTTAAAGTTCACCCGGTCCCCCAGGCCCACCCGCTCCAAGGCCTTGCGGGCAATCTCCAGGCGCTCTTTCCGGCGCACCCCGGCGTACAGCAGGGGAAGGGCCACGTTTTCCAGGGCGGACTGCCGGGAGAGCAGATAGAAGCTTTGAAACACAAAGCCAATGCTCTTCAGGCGCACGTCGGACATTTTGGAGTCGCTGTTCTGGGCGATGTCCTCCCCCTCCAGCAGGTACTCCCCGGAGGTGGGGCTGTCCAGGCAGCCGATGATGTTCATCAGGGTGGTCTTGCCGGAGCCGGAGGGCCCCATCACCGCCACGTACTCCCCCTCCTCCACAGAGAGGGTGATGTCCTTGAGGACCGGCACCTCCAGCTTTCCCTGGGTGTAGGTTTTGCAGATGTTTCTCAGCTCCAGCATCATCGCGCCAGGCCCTCCATGGGGGAGCCCTCCAGGCTGTCGCCTTCGGCGCTCTCCCCGTCGTCGGAATAGTCCTCTTCATAGGCGTCGTCCGTCTCCCCCTCGGGGAGGACAACCACGTCCCCCTCCAGGCCGGCGTCCCCCTCCGGGGACACCTCCATGCCGGGGTCCACCGCCTCGCCGGTAAAGCCGTCGTCCACAGCGCCGGGGTCCTGGGCCGGCACGTCGGCCATGTTCTCCGTGGTGGGCATGCCCGCCCGAAGGTCCTCCTCCGGGAAGGCGATGTAGTCCTCCTCCGAGAGGCCCTCGTCAATGGAGTAGCGGTCGTTGTCGGAGTCGTACTCCCCCAGGCGCACGGTGCGCTTTTCCAAGAAGCCCTTCTCGTCCCGGGCCCACACGTAGCTTCCCTCCTCGTCATGGGCGATGTAGAAGGCGGGCAGCCACAGGCCCGCGGGCATGTCCAGCCCCAGGTCGGGCTGGATGTACACGTGCTGGCCCAAAATCAGCCCGTCCAGGCTGTACAGGGTCACGTAGAAGTTGTACTTGGAGCTCTGCTGGCCGCTGTCCACACCGTAGTACATGTTGGTGTTCGTGTTGTCGGTGGGCTCCGCCTCGATGGTGTCAATCACGCCCTGCCACACCATGGCCTCGTCCACCCGGGAGTGGACCGTCACGGCCTGGCCCTGGTAGAGGCTGCTGATGTTCAGCTCCGAAACGGTGCCTTTAATGCGGAACCCCTCTCCCGAAAGGATGGACAGAAAGGGCTTCTGCTGGCCGGCGGCGTCGGTGGTGGGGGTCTCGTTTACCTCCTTGACGGTGCCGGCCACTTCGCTGTAGACCTCCGCGTTCTGCAGGGAGGTCTCCAGCTGGGAGATCTCGTTGCGCTTGACGTCGCTGTTGTACTCCTCGGTGCGGATCTGCAGCTCCACCGCCTGGATCTGCACGGTGTAGGAGTACTGCTCGTCCTTGCTGGCCTTTTTCTTCTCGTCCTCCAGGTCGTCCTTCTGGTTTTCCAGGGTGGTGATCCGGTTGGCGATGCTCTCCAGGTCCAGCTGGGCCTGCTGCAGGTCCATGTCCATCTGCTGGGTGTCATAGCGGAACAGGGGGTCGCCCACATTTACAAGGTCCCCCTCGGACACATAGATCTCCGCCACGGTCTTGCTCTCGTCCTTTTTCACCTCATAGGTGGCCTGGGGCTCCACCACGCCGGAGAACCGGGGGGTAGAGCCTGTGTCCAGCCCGGCGATCTGGGCCACGGAGGACACGTAGACCGGGTCGGCGGACGCCGCCCCCCACAGGTCCCGCAGCCAGAAAAACCACAGGCAGAAGGCGGCCGCGGCCACGGCCAAAACGCAGCCCAGGGCGATCCAAAGAGGTTTTTTCGATTTATGTTTCATAGCAGAATTGCTCCTTTGATTCCTCGTTCCACAACATACCGTCCCATTATACCGTAAAATCCCCTGTTTGGCAACGGTAAATCCACTTTTTGTGGGGGCCCGGGCTGGGAAAAATCCCCAGGGATGGGGCTTTTTCCTCCCAGGGGGCAGGCCCCCTTGACAGCAGGCCCCCGGGCCGCTATAGTGTGTAGGAAGGTATTTTTCTGCCAAGGGGGAGTTTCACATGGCGGGTATCGCCCGGGACATCACGGAACTGGTGGGGAGGACCCCGCTGCTGGAGGCCGCCCGTTTCGGGGCGGGGCGGGGGCTTTGCTGCCGCCTGCTGTGCAAGCTGGAGTACCTGAACCCCGCCGGGAGCGTCAAGGACCGGGTGGCCCTTTGGATGATCCGCCGGGCCCAGGGGGAGGGGAAGCTCGCCCCCGGCGCTGTGATCGTGGAGCCCACCTCGGGGAACACCGGCATCGGCCTGGCGGCGGTGGGGGCCGCCCTGGGCTACCGGGTGGTTCTCACCATGCCCGACACCATGAGCCGGGAGCGCCGGGCCCTGCTGGCCGCCTACGGCGCCCAGATCGTCCTGACCCCGGGGGAGAGGGGCATGGCCGGCGCCATTGAAAAGGCCCGGGAGCTGGCGGCCTCCCTGCCCGGCAGCTTTCTCCCCGGCCAGTTTGAAAACCCCGCCAACCCCCAGGCCCACTACGACACCACCGGCCCGGAACTGTGGGAGCAGTCCGGCGGGGAAATAGACCTGTTCGTGGCGGGCATCGGCACCGGGGGCACCCTCACCGGGGTGGGGCGCTACCTCCGGGAAAAGAACCCCCAGACGGCTGTCTGGGGGGTGGAGCCCGCCGGCTCCCCGGTGCTCACCCAGGGCCGCAGCGGCCCCCACGGCCTCCAGGGCCTGGGAGCGGGCTTTGTCCCCCAGGTGCTGGACCTCTCCCTGTGCAGCCGGGTGCTGGCCTGCACCGAGGAGCAGGCCTATGAGGCTGCCCGGGACTTCGCCCGGGCCGAGGGCGTCCTGGTTGGCATCTCCTCGGGAGCGGCCCTGTGGGCGGCCTGCCAGGCTGCCGCCCAGCCGGAAAACCGGGGAAAGACCATCGCCGTTCTGCTGCCCGACACCGGCGACCGGTACCTCTCCACCCCCCTGTTCGCCGGCTGAGGCCCGCAGGGGGGAATTACAGCCCAGAAAAAGGGGGACGCTATGGGAAAGAAGTTTTACGCGGTAAAAGGCGGCCGGGACGGGGACGGGGTCTACGGCGACTGGGAGGCCTGCAAGGCCCAGGTCCACGGGGTCAAAGGGGTGGTCTACAAGGGCTTCCCCACCCGGGAGGAGGCGGAGGCCTTCCTCCAGGCGGCCTCGGCTTCCGGCCGGGAAGAGGAGGCCCCCGAGGCCCCGGGGCGGGAGGACCGGGCCGTGGCCTACGTAGACGGCAGCTACTCCCAGGAGACGGGGGAGTTCGCCTGCGGGGCGGTGCTCTTCTGGCAGGGGGAGCGGCTCCTCTTCTCCCAAAAGTACAAGGACTCCCAGATGGCGGAGATGCGCAACGTGGCCGGGGAGATCCTGGGGGCCGTAGCGGTGATCCGCCACTGCCTGGAACACCGCATCCCCGCCCTGGAGATCCACCACGACTACGAGGGCGTGGGCAAGTGGGCCCTGGGCCTGTGGAAAGCCAACAAGCCCGGCACCCAGGCCTACGCCGCCCTGTGCCGCCAGGCCCGGGAGCGCCTGGACCTCACCTTTGTAAAGGTCAAGGGCCACTCAGGCAACCCCTGGAACGACCTGGCCGACCAGCTGGCCCGCCGGGCCCTGGGCAAGGGAAAAAACGAAAAAGCGCCCTCTTAAAGGGCGCAAAAAAGCCCGGCGCGCGGCCGGGCTTTTTTCTGTCTCTGGGGATTTATTTTACCGTGACCAGCTCGTACTCCCGGGTGCCCAGGCCCAGCTTGACGGCGTGCTCCAGGCAGCTCTGCCAGTTGGTGTCCGGGTGGGTGTCGGTGAAGTGGTCATGGTGGCAGTGCTCCCGCTCGTCCAAAACGGAACCGGGCACCCGGGGCTGGGCGTTCACCGCGTCGGCGCAGGCCTGGTCCAGGGCCACCGGGTCAAAGGAGGCGAACATGCCCACGTCGGGGACAATGGGCAGGTCGTTCTCGCTGTGGCAGTCGCAGTAGGGGCAGACGTCCACCACCAGGCTGATGTGGAAGCTGGGCTTGTCCTTGATGACGGCCCAGGTGTACTCGGCAATGTTGCAGTTGAGGATGTCGTTGGCCGCGTCGCTGGCAGCCTGCACCGCGTCCACGGGACAGCGCCCGATGCACCGGCCGC
>CALWIE010000111.1 GCA_944380625.1 uncultured Clostridia bacterium | reverse complement strand
CTTGGTGGCATAGTAGGCGGCCTCGAAGCCGGCGTCCTCCACCTTCCGGCAGAAGGTGTCGATAAACCCGGTGATCTGGTCCCCGTTGCACTGGATGGTGCGGGCGGCCTGGTCCAGGTTGCCCTCGTCGGTGTAGTCGTACTCCCAGAAGAAGGCGATGGGGTAGTCCACGTTGTGGCCCCGGATCTGCTCCAGCACGAAGGAGGCCTCCTCGTCGGCCTCGGCGTCGGTGACGGCCTTGGAGTAGAAATAGACCCCCACCGGCAGGCCCGCCTCGGCGGCGCCGGTGATGTTTGCCTGGAAGTTTTCATCCAGGACCATCTGGCCCCGGGTGTAGCCTCTGTAGCCCACCCGGATCAGGGCGAAGTCCACGCCGCTCTCCTTCACTTGGGCCCAGTCGATTTCCCCAGACTGGGAGCTGACGTTGATGCCCAGGGCACTGTCGCCGCCCTGGTAGGTGATGATCCCGCTGCCCTCCTCCCGGAAGTCCTCGGGGGTGTACTTGTCGTTGGTGGGGATGTCGTAGTAGGGGATGGTCATTTGGCCGTCGTTTACGTCGTTGACCAGCAAGGTGCCGTCGTCGTTGCGGGAGAGCACCTCCACAGAGCTTTCCCGGGGACCCTGGACTAAAATAAAGGCGGAAGCCACCACAATAGCGGCCACCAAAAAGAGGGTCGCCGCCAAAAAGAGATTGCGTTTTTTTAGGGAATCCATATGTTCCATTCCTTTCCCTGCGCCGGGCGGGAGGGGCCGTGCGCCTGAAGCGTCCGGCGTCTTTTTAGAGGGCTTTGGGCACATTATACACGAAAACTGTCGAAAAGGCAACCTGCAAGTGGTTTTCCTGGTTTTTCCTCCCTTGCCGAATGGGAAAGTTTTTGTTACAATCATTCCCAGGGGGGCGGGGGAGCGCCCGGGTTCCCTGTTTTCAATAAAGAAAGGAAGGAAAATATGGAAATCGTCAAGCTGGGGCTTTCGGAAATGCGGGCGCTGTACGGCACCCGGATGAAGGAGGATTTTCCTCCCAGCGAGCTGCGCCCCTGGCGCAGTATGGAGACCTTGACCCAGCAGGGAAACTACCTGTGCTTTGGCGCCCAGGAGGGGGAGCGGGTTTTGGCCTACGCGGCCTTTGCCCGGTGCCCGGGGGCGGCCCTGCTGGACTACTACGCCGTGGATGCCGCCCTGCGGGGACAGGGCATCGGCCAGAAGTTCCTGGGAGGCCTGGGGGACAAGGGCCGGGACTTTGGGGTGCCCTTTGTCCTCCTGGAAGTGGAGAGCGTGGAGACCGCCCAGTCCCCCCAGGAGGAGGAGACCCGCCGCCGGCGCATCCGTTTTTACGAGCACTGCGGCTGCGGGAAAAGCGGCGTCTATACCCATCTGTTCGGGGTGGAGTACCAGATCATGTACCTGCCCCTGGAGGAAGGGCGCCCCCAGGACGGGGACGTACAGGCGGCCATGGAGGAGATCTACCGGATGATCGTCACCCCTCTGGTGGAGGGGGACCCGGAGCGGTTCTCCCAGGCCTGCCGGGTGTTCCGGCGGGGATAAAGCCCGCCTCTGCCAGGACTTGGGGCAGGGCGGCTTTTGCCAAATATACCACATATTTTAGGGGCCGGGGGTTCGCCTGGTCCGGAGAGGATGTTGCACATGGAAAAAAGACCTTATGTTGTGGCCATAGCAGGGGGCACCTGCAGTGGGAAATCCACACTGACAGACCGGTTGGAGGCCTATTTTGCCCCCCGGTGCAAGGTAAAGGTGTTCCACATGGACGGTTACTTTAAAAAGGAGCCCCCCACCACCATCGCCCCCATCACCCGGAAGGAGTACGTGGAGCACAACCATCCGGAGACCCTGGAACTGGACCGGCTTTACGCCGACTTCCAGGAGGCGGCGGCCCCGGGGGAGCCCTGGGACCTGGTGCTCATCGAGGGGCTTTTCGCCCTGTACCTGGCCCCCATCCGGGAGCGGGCGGACCTGAAGGTCTTTGTGGACCTGGAGAGCGACGCCCGGCTGGTGCGCCGCATCGTCAAGCACATGGCCTGGGGCCAGACCTACGAGCAGGTGACAGACCGGTATCTGGACACGGTGCGTTTCCGCCACAACGAGCTCATTGAGCCCACCCGCTGGCACGCGGACGTGGTGGTAAACGGCACTCTGGACGCAAACCAAGGGGAGCAGGTGGTAGAGGCGTACATCGTCTCCCAGCTGGGCCTGTAAAAAAGCGCCCCGGGGGTTTCCCAATCCCCCGGGGCGTGGTATAATACATGGTAGAAAATGGCCGCCCCGCTCCTTGGAAGGGCGGGGGCCTGGAAGGGGGTCGCGGGAATGGAAGAGAATAGCGGCAGGGATTTTCCCGTAAGCTTTACCCGGGAGCTGGGCCGGGCGGTGACTTTCCTGCACCGCAGCCGGGCCCGCTTCATGAACGAGCGCCTGCGGGAACTGGGCTTTTCCGGCGCCATGTATCTGATCCTTCTGCACATTGAGCGCCACCCGGGCGCCACCCAGGACGGCATCGCCAACCACATGTTTATCGACAAGTGCAATGTGGCCCGGCGCACCAAAAAGCTGGAGACGCTGGGATACCTCTACCGGGAGACGGACCAAAACGACCGCCGCCAGAACAACCTCTACCTGACCCCCCAGGGCCGGGAGCTGGTCCCGGTCATCCGGGGCTATATGGCCCAGTGGGGGCGGGAGGTGGCGGCCGGCCTCACCCAAGAGGAGTGCGGCACCCTCATCTCCCTTCTCACCAAGATGACCGGCCAGAACGCCCGCTGACCCCCGGGGGGCTGCGCCCCGGGCAAGTCGCGCCGTCGCTCGCTTACGCTCCGCTCTCTACAGTGGGTGGAGAAAGCGGTGGCGCGGGGGGCTGCGCCCCTGGCACGACGCGCTGTCGCTCGTTCCACTCGCTCTCTACAGTGGGTGGTCAGCGCTGCGGCGCGGCTGTTGCCTTTTTTGCAAAACGTTAGTTTCCTACCCGCCAGAAGTTTGTGTAGGACGGCCCCGCCCTTGCCGCAGGCGCGTGGCCGCGCAGGACGAGTCGCGCCGTCGCACACTTCGTTGCGCTCGCCTGTGTGACTGGATAGCTTTGCGGCGCGGTTTTTGCTTTTTCTGCAAAACGGCAGCCACCTACTCGCCAGAAGTTTGCGTAGGACGGCCCCGCCCTTGCCGCAGGCAAGAGGGCGGCTTGTCCAGCGGGGCCACCCGCCGCGAACGCGCGCTTGCGATTTGCACAGCGCGGGCGCTAAGCCCGCCGCCCCGAGCGCGTCTTGTCCTGCCCGGCCACGGGCCCGCAGGCAAGAGGGCGGCTTGTCCTGTGCGGCCACGCACCTGGGGTTAGAGTTTTAGCTGCTCTCCGGCGGTGTCTCCGGCTTCAGGGAGGGCGCCCAGGGCGGGGAGGTTTTTCTTGTAGCGGTTGGGGTTTTGCAGCATCCCCTCCTCAAAGGGCCGGGCGTCCACAAGGCGCTGGCCCTTTTTCAAGTTCATGGCTTGGACGCCCTGGGTGTTTTTCGTGGCCTTGGGGGCGATGAGCCCTGTGTGGAACAGCAGCATCCGCCCGGAGGAGGCCGTCAACAGCACCTCCCGGTCCTCCTTGACGTGCAGGACCGCCGCCAGGGGGGACTTGTCGCTGTAGGCGTTTAAAAGCTTTTTCCGGTTCTGCTTGGTCTGGTAGGCGCTCATCTCCACTTTGGCCACCTTGCCGTTTTCAAAGAAGAAGAGCATGAACCCCTCGTACTGGTGGGTGACGGCCATGTACACCGCCCGCTCGTTCTCGTCCATCTGGGCCCGGGCGGGGATGTACTCTCCCAAAAGGCTTGCCTTGGTGTCGGCAAAGTCTGCGGCCTTGAGCTTGTAGACCTGGCTTTTGTCGGAGAAGAACAGCAGCTCCGCAGTGTTTGTCTCTTCCAGCTGTTGGAAGATCTCGTCCCCCTCCTTGAGCTTTTGCTCCCCGCTCATGCGCAGGGACTGGGGGGTGATCTTCTTAAAGTACCCCTCCCGGGTGAAGAATAGGTGCACCGGGTAGTCGGGGATCTCCTCGACGATTTCCAGCTCCTCCACCTGGTCGGCGTAGAGGATCATGGAGCGCCGGGGCTGGCCGTACTTTTGGGCCACGGCCTCCAGCTCCTTTACGATGATGGCCTTGACCTTGGCCTTGGAGGCCAAAATGGCCTCCAGCCCGGCGATCTCCTCTTTCAGGTCGCCGGTCTCCTGGGTGCGCTTTAGGATGTACTCCCGGTTCAGGTGGCGCAGCTTGATCTCCGCCACGTACTCGGCCTGGGTCTCGTCGATGCCGAAGCCGATCATCAGGTTGGGCACCACCTCGGCCTCTTCCTCCGTCTCCCGGACGATGCGGACGGCCTTGTCGATGTCCAGCAGAATCAGCTCCAAGCCCTGCAGCAGGTGGAGCTTTTCTTTTTTTCGCTGCAAGTCGAAGTGGGTGCGGCGGCGGACGCACTCGACCCGGAAGGCCGTCCACTCCTCCAGGAGCTCCCGCACCCCCAGCACTCGGGGGGTCCCGGCGATGAGGACGTTGAAGTTACAGGCGAAGCTGTCCTCCAGGGTGGTGAGCTTAAAGAGTTTTTGCATCAGCTTGTCCGGGTCCACGCCCCGCTTGAGGTCGATGGTGATCTTCAGGCCCTCCATGCCGGTCTCGTCCCGGATGTCCGAGATCTCCTTGAGCTTGCCCTGCTTGACCAGGTCGATGACCCGCTCCACGATCACCTCGATGGTGGTGGTGGGGGGGATCTGGGTGACGTCGATGCAGTTTTGGGACTTGTCGAAGGTGTAGCGGCTGCGCACCCGGATGCTGCCCCGGCCCGTCTGGTAGATCTGCTCCATCTGCTTTTTGTCGAAGAGGATCTGCCCGCCCCCGGGGAAGTCCGGGGCCTGGAGGGTCTCGAACAGGTCGGCCTGGGGGTCCCGTATCAGGGCGATGGCCGTGCGGCAGACCTCCTGAAGGTTAAAGGGGCAGATGTTGCTGGCCATGCCCACGGCAATGCCCGTGTTGGCGTTTACCAGCACGCTGGGGAAGGTGGCGGGCAGCAGGGTGGGCTCCTTCATGGTGCTGTCGTAGGTGTCCACAAAGGCCACGGTGTCCGGGTCGATGTCCTGGAACAGCTCCCGGCAGATGGCCTCCAGTTTGGCCTCGGTGTAACGGGGGGCGGCCCAGGCCATGTCCCGGGAGTAGGCCTTGCCGAAGTTCCCCTTGGAGTCCACATAGGGGTGCAAAAGGGCCTCGTACCCCCGGGCCAGGCGCACCATGGTGTCGTAGATGGCGGCGTCTCCGTGGGGGTTCAATTTCATGGTCTGGCCCACAATGTTGGCGCTCTTGGTGCGGGCGGAGCCCAGAAGGCCCATCTTGTACATGGTGTAGAGGAGCTTCCGGTGGGAGGGCTTAAAGCCGTCTATCTCCGGGATGGCCCGGGACATGATAACGCTCATGGCGTAGGGCATAAAATTCTGGCGCAGGGTGTCGCTGATGTCCTGCTGGACAATCTCTCCCGCCCCGGCGATAAAGCCCTGCATCTTTGAGGCCCGGCCCTCGGGGGTCGGGTTCTTTTTTCTTGGCATTGGCGCTCCCTCCCTTTAAGAAACGTCCAGGTCGTCCAGGTACTCGCCCCCGTGCTGGGCGATGTAGTCCTTGCGGCCGGTGAGGTTGTCCCCCAACAGCACGTCGAACATCTGGGCGGCCTGCTCTGCGTCCCCGGGCTTTACCTGGATGAGCCGGCGGGTCTTGGGGTTCATGGTGGTCAAATTCATCATGTCCGGGTTGTTTTCCCCCAGGCCCTTAGAGCGCTGGATGGTGTACTTCTGGCCCTCCAGCTCCTTTAAAAACTGGTCCTTCTCCCGCTCGTTGTAGGCGAAGTAGGTCTTGTCCCTGCTGGTGATCTCATACAGGGGGCTTTCGGCGATGAACACCTTGTTGTGCTCGATCAGGTCCGGGGTCAGCCGGTAGAGCATGGTCAGCAGCATGGTGCGGATGTGGAACCCATCCACATCGGCGTCGGTGCAGAGGATGATCTTGCTCCAGCGGAGGTTTTCCATATCGAAGGCGCCGATGGACTTGTTGGAGCGGGACTTCACCTGCACCCCGCAGCCCAGCACCTTGATGAGGTCGGTGATGATCTCCGACTTGAAAATCTTGTCGTAGTCGGCCTTCAGGCAGTTTAAGATCTTCCCCCGGATGGGCATGACAGCCTGGAAGTTGGGGTCCCGGGCCTGCTTGACGGAGCCCAGGGCGGAGTCGCCCTCCACGATGAAGATCTCCCGCTCCCCCACGTCTTTCGAGCGGCAGTCCACAAACTTTGCCACCCGGCCGGTGATGTCCATTTTGGCGGTGAGCTTGCCCTTTAGGTTCAGGCGGGTCTTTTCCGCGTCCTCCCGGCTGCGCTTGTTCACCAGCACCTGGCCGGCGATCTTTTCCGCGTCCAAGGGGTTTTCGATGAAGTAGACCTCCAAATTGTGGCGGAGCATTTCCACCATGGCCTCCTGGATGCCCTTGTTGGTGATGGCCTTTTTCGTCTGGTTCTCGTAGGAGGTCTGGGTGGAGAAGGAGGAGATGACGATGACAAGGCAATCCTCCACGTCCTGGAAGGTGATTTTGCTCTCGTTTTTGTTGTACTTGTTGTTCTGCTTTAAGTAGGCGTCGATCTGGTAGACAAAGGCGTTTCGCACCGCCTTGTCCGGGGCGCCCCCGTGCTCCAGCCAAGAGGAGTTGTGGTAGTACTCCGCCGTGTGCGTCCGGTTGGAGAAGGCCGCCGCCACGTTGATCTTCACGTTGTAAAAGTCCATGTCCTCCCGGTCTTTGACCTTTTTCTCGCTCTGCCAGAACTGCACCGGGGTCAGGGCATCCTCTCCCAAAAGCTCCTGGGCGTGGTCCAAAATGCCGTTTTCATAGCAGAAGTCGATGGTCTCAAATTTCCCGGGGGCCACCTCGTTTTTCAGGTGGAAGGTGAGCCCGGCGTTTACCACCGCCTGGCGCTTGAGCACGTCCAGATAGTAGTCCAGGGAGACGTCGATGTCGGTGAACACCTGCAGATCCGGCTTCCACTTGATGAGGGAGCCGGTGCCCTTTTTCCCGTAGGGCTCCTTTTTCAATCCGCCCACGTTTTCGCCCTTTTCAAAGTGGAGGGTGTAGCGGCACCCGTCCCGGCGGATGTCCACGTCCATGTACTCGGAGGCGTACTGGGTGGCGCAAAGCCCCAGGCCGTTTAAGCCCAGGGAGTACTCGTAGCTCTGGCCGGAGTCGTTGTTGTACTTGCCGCCGGCGTACATCTCGCAGAACACCAGCTCCCAGTTGTAGCGCTCCTCTTTCCGGTTGTAGTCCACCGGGATGCCCCGGCCGTGGTCCTCCACCTGGACGGAGTGGTCCAAAAACCGGGTGATGGTGATCTCCCGGCCAAAGCCCTGCCGGGCCTCGTCAATGGAGTTGGAGAGGATCTCGAAAATGGAGTGCTGGCAGCCGTCGATGCCGTCGGAGCCGAAGATGACGGCGGGGCGCAGCCGCACCCGGTCCGCGCCTTTGAGGCTTTGGATGCTCTCGTTGCCGTAAGTTTGTTTTTTTGCCATGTTTCCTCCTGGTTCCTGTCAATACCGCCTTATAAACAGCAAGAAAGGGAATGTGCCCATTCCCTTCTTTGCCTGCATTCAAAAATTATCCCTGGGGAGCGGGGGAGGGTTCCTCGCCGGCTTCCGGCAGGGCCTCGGGGGCCTCCTGGCCCAAAGAGGCCTGGGCCATCCCGCTGGGGAGGAGGTTGCCGTCCATCACCTGCTGGAACTCCACGCCGTCCACCTTCTCCTTCTCATAGAGCACGCCGGCCAGCCGGTGGAGCTCGTCGATGTGGTCTTTGAGGATCTTCTCGGTCTGCTGGTAGGCGGTGGAGATGATGTTCTGGATCTCCTCGTCGATCTCCGAAGCGGTCTGCTCCGAGTAGTTGCTGATATGGCCCATCTCCTTGCCCAGGAAGGGGTTGGAGCCGTCGCTGCCGTAGGTGATGGGGCCCAGCTTGTCGCTCATGCCGTACTTGGTCACCATGGCCCGGGCGATCTTGGTGGCCCGCTCGATGTCGTTGCTGGCGCCGGTGGAGATGTCGTCCAGCACCAGGGCCTCGGCCACCCGGCCGCCCAAGAGCACCACCAGCTCCTCCCGCATCTCGTTGCGGCTCTTATAGTTCCGGTCCTCGGTGGGCAGGTGCATGGTGTAGCCTCCCGCCATACCCCGGGGGATGATGGAGATCTGGTGGACGGGATCCTGGGTCTTGCAGTAGTAGGAGGCGATGGCGTGGCCCGCCTCGTGGTAGGAGGTGAGCTTTTTCTCCTTCTCGCTCATGACCCGGCTCTTCTTCTCAGCGCCCACCACCACTTTGATGGTGGCCTCTTCCACCTCTTCCATGGTGATGGCCTTGTGGTTCTTCCGGGCGGCCAAGAGGGCCGCTTCGTTTAAAAGGTTCTCCAAATCGGCGCCGGTAAAGCCCGCGGTGGACTTGGCGATGGTGGAGAGCACCACATCGGGGGCCAGGGGCTTGCCCTTGGCGTGTTCCCGCAGGATCTCCTCCCGGCCCTTGATGTCCGGGTAGCCCACCATCACCTGGCGGTCAAACCGGCCGGGGCGCATGAGGGCGGGGTCCAAGATGTCGGGCCGGTTGGTGGCGGCGATCATGATGACGCCCTCGTTGGCGCCAAAGCCGTCCATCTCCACCAGCAGCTGGTTCAAGGTCTGCTCCCGCTCGTCGTGGCCGCCGCCCAGGCCCGCGCCTCTCTGGCGGCCCACGGCGTCGATCTCGTCGATAAAGATGATGCAGGGGTGGTTTTTCTTGGCCTTGTCGAACAAGTCCCGCACCCGGGAGGCGCCCACGCCCACGAACATCTCCACAAAGTCCGAGCCGGAGATGGAGAAGAAGGGCACCCCGGCCTCGCCGGCCACAGCCCGGGCCAGCAGGGTCTTACCGGTGCCGGGAGGGC
>CALWIE010000110.1 GCA_944380625.1 uncultured Clostridia bacterium | reverse complement strand
CAGGGTGGAACCGACCGACCCGGCGATGCCCCCGTCCCGGTAGGCCTTGTCGAAGCTCGCCAGGCCGTTGGTGAAAATGGCGTAGGTGGCGTAGGTGAAGATCCGCCGGGCCTTGCGCTCCTTCAGGTTGTAGGCGATGTCCAGCATGGACTCCCCGGAGGAGATGATGTCGTCGGAGACAAACACGTCCTTGCCCGCCACATCGCTGCCCAGATACTCGTGGGCCACAATGGGGTTGCGGCCGTCTACCACCCGGGAGTAATCCCGGCGCTTGTAGAACATGCCCAGCTCCACCCCCAGCACAGAGGCGTAGTACATGTTCCGGTTCAGGGCGCCCTCGTCGGGAGAGACAATCATAAAGTCCTCCCGCTCGGTGGAGATGTCCGGAAAAGCCCGGAACATGGTTTTCAGCACCTGATAGGAGGGCATCAGGTTGTCAAAGCTCATCAGGGGCACAGCGTTCTGCACCCGGGGGTCGTGGGCGTCAAAGGTGACCACGTTGTCCACGCCCATGTGCCGCAGCTCCTGAAGGGCAAAGGCGCAGTCCAGAGACTCCCGATAGCTTCTGCGGTGCTGCCGCCCGCCATACAGCAGGGGCATCACCACGGTAATTCGATGGGCCTTGCCCATGGCGGCCTGGATCAGCCGCTTCAGGTCCTGATAGTGGTCGTCTGGAGACATGTGGTTTTCCTGGCCAAAATACTTGTAGGTGCAGCTGTAATTGCCCACATCCACCACAAAGTACAGGTCATAGCCCCGCACAGAGCTGCTTAAAATGCCCTTGCCGTCTCCCGAGGAAAACCGGGGGCAGCTGCAGCCAATGCGAAAGCTGTCGATGTTCATCCCCGCCTGGTTTGCCCAGCGCAGCAGATGGTCTTCGATCTTGTCGGCCAGCTCCTCTGCGCCGTTAAGGGCCACAATTCCCAGAGGGGCCACGCGGTTTTCGGGGCTGAAAAAAAACTGAGCTGATTGTTCCATATGCAGGCCTTTCCTTTCTTTTCCGTTTTTTGGAAAACACAGGTGCCAAAGGCGCGGATATACGCCTTCTCTCTTAATAAAAGCTTAACATACATCCTGTCGGTTTTCTACAAAAAAACCCGCCTTTTTTTATTTTTGCCGTACCGAACAATTTTTGTCTGGTTTTTTCAGCCAGTTTTGTGATTCCCCTCTGTTATTTTGCCCTGTTTTAGTCCTTTTTGCGCTGGAAAATTTGACTGTCATAGGAGGCCAGCCGGGCTTGAGCGGCAGGCTCCCCCTCCAGCGTGGCATAGCCCTGGGGCAGAGAGACCGTTCGCTCCTCCCCGGCAAAGTTCTGCAAAAACAGATACTGGGTGTCCTCTGTCTCCCGCAGGCAGGCCTCCACGCCCTGGGGCGCCAGCTCCGGCAAGGCCCGGGTCAGGGACAGCTCCTCCGCCAGCTGCTGGTACAGGTCCAGATAGAAGTCCTCCTCCACAGAGGCGGCGATGTAATAGGCCTTGCCCTTGCCGTACTGGTTCACGGTGAGGGCCGGCTCCCCGGCGTAGAAATCCTGGCCATAGGTTCCCAGCACCTGGGCGCCCTTGGCGTGGATCAAGGCGCACAGCTCCCGGATCTCATACTCCCGGCCGCCGGCCAGCCGCAGGGTGTTGCTCTCGTCGTCCCAGAGGGCGTCGGTGTCCTCGTGCCAAACGCCGAACAGCTCCATCAGCCCGGCGCCGGGCCACCCGCCCAGATAGCACAGATCATTTTCGTTGACCAGCCCCGTGTGATAGGTGCCGATCAGCACGCCGCCCCGGTCCACAAAGGCCTTCAGCTTTTCCTCAAAGCCAGCCCGCAGCAGGTACAGCATGGGGGCAATGACCACCTTGTACCGGTCGATGTCGCACTCCTCGTCCACAATGTCCACCGGCACGCCCATGCGCCACAGGGCCCGGTAGTGGGCCCGCACCTGCTCGGCGTAGTGGATGCCGCAGTTGCGGGGGCCGGCGGCGCCCTCCAGGGCCCAGCGGTTCTCTGTGTCGAACACCAGGGCCACCTGGGCGTTTACCGTGCTCTGGCTAATCTCGTCCATCTCCTCCAGGCGCTTGCCCACCTGGGTCACGTCCCGGAACACCCGGGTGTCGCTGCCGCCGTAATGGTCCACCACGGCGCCGTGGAATTTCTCCGAGGAGCCCCGGCTCTTGCGGAACTGGAAATACTGCACCGAGTTGGACCCGTGGGCCACCGCCGTCATGGAGGAGGCCAGGTGCAGGCCGGGCTTCTTCATCTTGGAGACCGGGGTCCAGTTGGTGTAGCTGGGGGTGGACTCCATCAGCAGGAAGGGCTGCCGCTTGATGGAACGCATCACGTCGTGCCACAGGGCAAAGTCCATCACGGCCTCCATGTTGTCCTTGTTGTGCCACTGGGGATAGGCGTCCCAGGAGATCACGTCCAGCTGGTCCTTGAACTTGAAGTAGTTGTACTGGTAGAAATCGTACATAAAGTTGGTGGTGACGGGGATCTCCGGGTTGACGGCCTTCACCGCCTCCCGTTCCACCTTCATAAAGTCCACCACTTGGTGGGTGACAAAGCGCTTCCAGTCCAGGGTCAGGCCGTGAACGCTCTGCTCCCCCAGAGGGCCGGGGGCGTGGATCTGCTCCCAGTCGGTGATGGTGTGGCTCCAGAAGGGGGTCCACCACTGGT
>CALWIE010000109.1 GCA_944380625.1 uncultured Clostridia bacterium | reverse complement strand
CACGTCCTCCGGGGTGTTCAGCACCCGCAGCAGGGGCTCGGCCCAAAGCTGGCCCCCCACTCCCAGCAGCACCGTGAACAGCAGGCACAGGGACACCGAGTGCCCCACCGCCCGGGAGAGCTCCCGGTAGTCCTTGGCGCCAAAGTGCTGGGCCATCAAAATGGAAAAGCCCTGGGTGAGGCCCTGGATGATGCCCAGCACCCCCCAGTTGGGGGCGTCCGCCGCCCCCAGGGAGGCCAGGGCGCTGACCCCCACAAACTGGCCCACCACAGCGGTGTCCACCACGGTGTAGAGCTGCTGGAACACGTTGCCCACCATCAGCGGCAGGGCAAAGGCGATGAGCAGCCGGGTAGGAGAACCCTCTGTCATACTGCGAATCCTCTGTGCCATAAAGCGACCCCTTTCTCAGAAAAATTCCGAAATCCAGGCAAAAAAGTGCGGCGAAAGCAAAAAACCGCTGACGCACCTTTTTACAAACGCCGTTTTCCCCCGCCCTCCCGCCGGGCAGGGTGCTTTCGCTATAGTAGCACGGTTTGAGGGGCTTTTCAATAGGGAGAAAAATAAAATTTTAAGCAGCCCCGGGGAGCCTTACGGCGGGAAACCCGCCTCCCTGAGAAAGCCCCAGCCCCGAAAGGCTCCCCCCGGGGAACCGGCCCCTTCCGCCCCGGGGGTTTTTCCCCGGCCCCCGAGGGCCGAAAAGAAAGGGCGGGAAGCCCCGCCCTTTTCACCCTTTTACCGGCCGTATCTCTCCAAAAAATCCTCGATCTTCCTCTGGCATCCGGGGGTGTCCTTCCCGAAGCTCTGGGCGTGGCCCGCCCCGGGCACCAGGTACAGCGACTTCTCCCCCCGGCAGGCGGCGTAGTTTTCCCTGGTCATGGAGACGGGCACAAAATCGTCCTCCTCCCCGTGGAGGAGCAGCACCGGCAGCCCCGTCTCCGAGAGGGCCCGGCGGCTGTCCGCCCCCTTGAGGCTCACCCCGGCCCTCAGCCGGGCGAAGGCCTCCAGCACGTACAGCAAGGGGAAGGCCGGCAGCTTGAAGTCCCGCCGGGCCACGTGGGCCATGATCTCCCACGGGGTGGTGAACCCGCAGTCCGCCACAATCCCCCGGGTGTTCCCCGGCAGGTCCAGGTTGGAGGCCATCAGCACCGTGGCGGCCCCCATGGAGATGCCCATCAAAAACAGGGGGCGCTCCTCCCCGAACCGCCGGGCGGCGTACCGGGCCCAGTCCCGGCAGTCAAAGCGCTCTTTCACCCCATAGGTGATGTAGCGCCCCCCGCTCTCCCCGTGGGAGCGCTGGTAGGGCAGCAGCACGTCGTAGCCCAGGGAGTTGAGGAACTCCGCCTCCAGGGCGAAGTCCACTGTGGCCAGGGAGCGGTAGCCGTGAAAGGCGATCACCGTGCCCCGGGGGTTTTCCACCGGCAGGTACAGGGCCGAAAGCTTTAGCCCGTCGAAGGAGGCAAGCTTTATCCGCTCCGCCGTGTGGGCGCGGATATAGGCCTGGGCGGCCTCCATCCGCTCCCGGAAGGGGTGCCAGATGGTGCCCTCCTTGAGGAAATCCCCTTCGGGCTGCTCCTTGCCGCGCACCATGGCAAACCGGAAGAAGAACCCCCCGGCCCCCCCTAAAACCCCCAAGACGACAAGCAGGACAACGCAGGCCCACAGCATGCGCCCCGCCTCCTTTCTCACCCTGTTTTTTCTTCCACTGTATTGTACCACATTTCCCCGGTAAACGGCAACGCCCCGGAAAAAGGGGCCCTGCGCCGGAAGGGAACCGCCCAAAAACCTCTGGCGCTTTTTTCCCTTTTGCGCTACAATTAGGACAAACGGCGGCCCCCGCCCGCCGAACAACGAGGAGGTCTTTTCATGTTATCTGCCTTTCAACACCTGCCGGACCACGGCATGCTGCGCACCCAGGAGGGGTGGGTCTCCCTCCCCCGGGACCAGCTGGCCCAGGGCCGCTTTCAGGACGTCTCCTGGAAGCTCTCCGACAACCCCCACGCCCTGGACCTCTCCATCACCGCCCAGGACACCCCCCTGAAGGAGTGGGTGCTCCGCTGGGATATGGAGTTCCCCCCCGCCTGCCGCTTTTTGGGCGGCGCCTGGGAGCGGGGCTACGGGGACATGGAGTGGCGGGGCTGCGTGCCCGAGCGGGTGATGCCCTGGTACTTCCTGGCGGACAACGGCCAGGAGGTCCTGTGCTTTGGCGTAAAGGTCCAGCCCCACGCCCTGTGCTACTGGACGGCGGACCCCCACGGCGTCTCCCTCCACCTGGACCTGCGCTGCGGCGGGGAGGGGGTGTTCCTCCGGGGCAGGACCCTCCCCGCTGCCAGCGTGGTGTTCCGCCGGTGCAGCCAGGCGGCCTTCCCGGCCCTGCAGCGGTTTTTACAGGAGCTCTCCCCCCATCCCCTGCTGCCCGGCTTCCCGGTGTACGGCTCCAACAACTGGTACTACGCCTACGGCCAGAGCTCCCAGGAGGAAATCCTCCAGGACACGGACTACCTTGCCTCCCTGACCCGGGGGCTGGAAAACCGGCCCTTCATGGTCATCGACGACGGCTGGCAGGTCTTCCACAACCAGGAGCCCGGTTACAACGGCGGCCCCTGGCGCAAGGGCAACGAAAAATTCCCGGACATGGAGGCCCTGGCCCGGCAGATCGCCGCCCGGGGGGCCAGGCCCGGCATTTGGGTGCGGCTCCTGTGGAACCGGGACCCCGCCATCCCCGAGAACTGGCGCTCCCGCCGGGACCGGGAGTACCTGGACCCCACCGTGCCGGAGGTGCTGGACTACATCCGGGAGGACGTGGCCACCCTGCGCCGCTGGGGCTACACCCTTATAAAGCACGACTTCTCCACCTTTGACGTCTTCGGGCGCTGGGGCTTCCAGATGGGCAGCCAGATCACCGAGGGAGGCTGGCGCTTTGCCGACGAGACCCTCACCAGCGCGGAGGCCCTGCTCCAGCTGTACCAGGCCATTTTGGAGGCCTCCGGCGGGGCCCTGATTCTGGGCTGCAACTGCGTGGGCCACCTGGGCGCGGGGCTGATGCACCTGAACCGCACCGGGGACGATACCAGCGGCCACCTGTGGGAGCGCACCCGGAAGCTGGGGGTCAACACCCTGGCCTTCACCCTGCCCATGCATCAGAGCTTCTTCGCCATCGACGCGGACTGCGTGGGCGTCACCGGGGAGATCCCCTGGGAGCTCAACCGCCAGTGGCTCTCCCTTCTGGCGGAGAGCGGCACCCCCCTGTTCACCTCCATCCGCCCGGGCCTGCTGGCCCCGGACCAGGAGGAAGAGGTGCGAAAGGCCTACGCCCTGGCCTCCCAAAAGGCCTCTGCCGAGGCCCTGCCCCTGGACTGGCAGTGGAACACCTGCCCGGAAGAGTGGCTGCTCTCCCGCCAAAAGCGGCAGTTCTCCTGGTATCCCCCCGAGGGCACGGTGGACCTGACCACCTGAACCCCCGGAAAAAGGCCCCCGGCGCCGCCGGAGGCCTTTTTCGTTCATCTGTTCCCGCCGTCCCGGTAGTGGGCGCCCTGAGGCCGGGCCGGCCTTCCCAGGCCCAAAAAGCGGGGCAGCCCCAGCAGCAGGGCCCCCGCCGCCAGCACCGCCGGCGGGCCCCACGGGGCGCTGAGGAAATCGTACAGCCCCCCGGCCCCCGGCAGGGAGAACTCCACCCTGCCCCGGATCCCCTCTGGGGAGAGGAGGGCCTCCGCCTCTGGGAGCTCCCCGTCCCCCCGGACGATGTACTGGTCCCCGGTGCTTCCCACCAGCCGGCCCGCCCGGGCCTCCCCGGGGGCGCCCCAGAGCACCGCGTCCCCCAGCTGGTAGCTCTCCTGGGCCCGGGCCGCCGCCACGTCCCCCGGGGAGAGGGCGGGCCCCATGGCCGCCTCCCTCACAGGGAACACCGTCCACCCCAGTAGGGAGGGCTCCTGGCAGAACGCCTGCCGCTGGACCGCCAGCCACAGGCTCAGCGTCAGCAGGCAGAACCAGACTGCCGCCAATATGCCCCGCACCACCTTGATCGCCCCCATGGACGCACCCCCTCTCTTTTCCCCCAGCATAGCACGTTTGGAAAAAAGATTCCAGGCCCCGGGAAGATTTTTTGGCAAAATCCCGGAAAAGCCCCCTTCCCGCCCTGGATTTTCCGCCCCTGTTCTGCTATACTGTTTCTCAGAGAGAGCACCACACCACGCACGCGGTTCCCCGCTGGGAGAGAGGTCTTTTCCTTATGCTTCGCATCGCCCTTTACAGCAACGATTCCCAATTTCTGGCCCAGGTCCCCCGGAAGATCTCCGCCCACCTGCGGGGCTTCGCCCGGGAGGTCTGCCGCTACCGGGAGTTCCCCCTGTTCCAGACCACCCTGTTCCCAGGGGGCGAGGCCCCCTTTGACCTGCGCATTGTGGACATCCGGGACGACCCCCAGCGGGACATGGAGTTCGTCCGGGAGCTGACCCAGGAGAGCTCCCGCCCGGTGATGGTGTTCGCCCTCGGCCCGGAGTACGCCATGGCCGCCTACGACGCGGACGTGACCGCCTACCTGGTGGAACCCTTCGACGGGGCCCGGGCCGCCGCCCTGCTTTTGCGCCACTTCTCCCGGGAGTTCCTGCCCCAGGAGAGCCAGTTCTCCTTTAAGACCCCCACCGGCGCCCGGGTGCTGCCAGGGGAGGGCATCCTCTATGTGGAGTACCGGAACCACCGGATGCTGGTACACACCGTCCAGGGGCAGACCGTCATCACCTCGGTGAGCCGCACCCCCTTTGGGGAGTCCGCCTCCCAGCTGCTGGAGGACCGCCGCTTTGTGCGCACCCACGCAGGATACCTGGTCAACCTCCTCCACGTGGCCCAGCTGCGCCGGAGCAGCCTGCTGCTGGACAACGGCACCTCCGTCCCCGTGTCCCGGGGGCGGGGCCGGGAGGTAAAGGCCCGCTTCAAGGCCCTGTTCCAGGGGGAAGAGCCCTCTTAAGCCCCCAACCCCTACGATCTCCCCTGCAAAACAGACGGCCGGCAAAAGGCCCCCGGACGCGGAAGAGCAAACCCGCGCCCGGGGGCCTCGCTGCGAAAAAAGACGCCACCCCCCGGGGGAACCCCAAACCCCCGGGCCGGCGGAAAGCCCCCTTTTACAGGGCTTTGCGCATCAGGAAGTTCTCCAGCGCCACCCCCCGCCGGAGGACTCGCCGGGCCTCCACAAGCCCGTAGCCCCGCCTCTCGAAAAAGGGCCGGGCCGTGCGGGAGGCGTGGACGGTGACCTCCCCCGCCCCCAGGCCCCGGGCATAGCCCTCCAGGGCAAAGGCCAGGGCGCTGGCCACCCCCCGTCCCTGAAAGCCCTTGTGGACATAGAGCCGGTCCAGATAGCCGGAGCCGTCCATGTCCCCAAAGCCCACAAGCTCCCCGGCGGCCTCCGCCACCACGGTGAAATGGGCGGCAAGGGATTCCCCCCAGGCGGCCCGGTCCACCCTCTCCGGGGAAGGGGCCCAGGCGTCCACCTCCTCCTGGGAATAGTCCCCCAGGTTCACCTCGTGGACCGTCTCGTAAAACAGGCGGACAAGGCCCTCCAGGTCCTCCGGCCGGTACAGCCGCACCCGGAACGCCCCGGCCCTCTCCCCCAGCGCCAGGGCGGGGGCCGTGTCCGCCAGGAGGAACCGGGCCACCCCGTCCTCCCAGTTCCCGGGGATCACCCCGGTGGCGGCGGCCTTCACCGGAGGCAGGGCGTTCTCCACCGCCCAGCTCTCCTCCGCCCCCTGGAACAGGGGCAGGTCGTTGAGGCCGTCCCCGAAGGC
>CALWIE010000108.1 GCA_944380625.1 uncultured Clostridia bacterium | reverse complement strand
ACGACCTGCAGCCCGAGATGAGCGCCTACGAGGTCACCGACAAGATGGTGGAGGCCGTTAAGTCCGGCAAGTACGACGCCCTCATCCTCAACTACGCCAACTGCGACATGGTGGGCCACACCGGCGTCTTCGAGGCCGCCGTGAAAGCCGTGGAGGCCGTGGACACCTGCGTGGGCCGGGTGGGGGAGGCCGTCGAGGAGAGGGGCGGCTGCGTGCTGCGGACTGCCGACCACGGCAACGCCGACAAGATGGTGGACGAGGACGGCACCCCCTTTACCGCCCACACCACCAACCCGGTGCCCTTCTGCGTCATCAACCACCCCTGCAAGCTGCGGGAAGGCGGCCGCCTGGCGGACATCGCCCCCACCATGCTGAAGGTGCTGGGCCTGGAGCAGCCTGCCGAGATGACCGGCGAGAGCCTGATTGTGGACTGAGTTTTCCCACTGTAAACGAAAAACCCCCGGAGTTCCCTCCGGGGGTTTTTGCGTATTAGGCCTTGTCCCGGGGCTTTGCCACCAGGGCGGCCAAAAGGCCGAAAAAGACCGCCGCGGCCGTGCCCGCCGCCCCTGCGGTGAGCCCTCCCGTGAAGGCCCCCAGGAGGCCCTGCTCCGCCACCGCCTTGCGGACCCCCTCGGACAGGGCCCAGCCAAAGCCGGTCAGGGGCACGGTGGCACCGCAGCCGGCAAATTCCACCAGGGGGCCGTAGGCGCCCAGGGCCCCCAGGGCCACCCCTCCGGTGACAAACAGCACCATGATCCGGGCGGGGGTCAGCTGGGTGCGGTCGATGAGGACCTGACCGGCGGCGCAGATCAGCCCGCCCACCCAGAAAGCGTTTACATATTCCATGGCGTCCCTCCCTTTTTCCGGTAGTGTGCCACCAGAGCGGGAGATTATGCCCGCGCCCCGGTCACAGAAGGGCGGCCAGCTCCCCCAGGTCCCGGACCACCAGGGTGGGCCGTATGGGGCTTTGGGCCAGGAGCTCCCGGGTGGTCTCGCCGCTCATCACCAGGATGCCGGCGGCTCCGGTGCCCTCCGTCACGGCGATGTCCGTGTAGAGCCGGTCCCCCACCACGGCCAGCTCCTCCGGGCGGCAGCCTGTCTGCCGGAGCATGTACTCCAGGGTGTGGGGGGACGGCTTGCCGAAAAACTCGCACTGCACCCCGGTGGAGGCCTTTACCAGGGCGGCGATGGAGCCGCAGTCGGGGATGAAGCCCCCCTCCACCGGGCAGTTCCAGTCGGGATTGACCCCGTACACGGGCCGCCCCGCCCGGACCAGGTCGCAGGCCACCCGCAGCTTTTCGTAGGTGAGGGTGGTGTCAAAACCCAGGACCACCAGATCCCCGTCCTCCGCGTCGGGGACGAAGCCCGCCTGGCGGAAGTCCTCCCGCAGGGCGGGTGTGCCCACCACGTAGCAGCGGGCCCCGGGATGGCGGGCCTTGAGCCACTCCAGGATCACCCCGTTGGAGAGGAGCATCTTCTCCGGGGGGATGTGGATACCCATCTGGGAGAGCTTTTCCAGATAGGCCTCCCGGTTTTTGGAGCTGTTGTTGGTAAAAAAGCAGAAGTCCCGGCCGGTCTCCTCCACCCGGCGCAAAAACCCCTGGGTAAAGGGGAACAGCCTGTCCCCCAGGTAGATGGTGCCATCCATATCCAGGACGAACATGCGCACCTTTTTCAGCCTCTCCCAGGCCTTGGCGGTCTCTTCCATAGCCACACTCCCTTTCGGGGCTGATTATACCAGCTTTTTCCCCCTGCCGCAAGGGGCCTATTCCCCCGTCCTCCCCAAGGCTGTGTACCGGGCCGCCCGGGCCAGCCTGCGCTTGGACTTTTGCAGGTGGCGGCACACGGTGGCCTTGTTTACCCCCAGCAGCCGCCCGGCGGCCTCCTGGCTGAGGCCCCTCAGGACGCACAGCTCCATGCACTGGCGCTGCCGGGGGGTGAGCTCCAGCTCCATGGCGGCTTGAAGGACCCGCAGGGCGGCCTCCCGGGGCCCTTGGTTCCCCTGGGGCCCGGGGCCGTGGACCCGCTCTTGGGAGAAAAAGTCCCAGCTCAAGTTCCCCTTAGGCATTTTCCTCTCCCCCTTCCGGCAGGGCCCGGGCCGCCAGGAGCCGGGCGGTGTGCAGGCACTCCAAATACATGTTGTAGAGGATGGCCGCCCGCCGCTGGCGCAGCAGGTGCTCGTCCCGGCTTTGGGGCAGGGGCTCCCGGCGGAGCCTCTCCAGCCGCTCCCGCACCCGGTCTGCCTCTGCGAAATACTCCTCGCTCCACGTCCGATAGTCCATGGGGACAACTCCTTTCCGCAAAATCGAATATTTGTTCTGTTGCGCCCCATACTGTATCAGAAGGGTGGGGAAATTGCAAGGGCCCCTTGTAAAAAAAGTGAAATTTCTTTTCCGGTTCGGGGAAACTTCCTGAAAAGGGGGGTGTTATTTTTTTCCATCCTGCGGTATAATAGACAAAAGAAACGCCCTTTTGGGGGAAAGGAAGGCATCGGTATGGAATTTATCAAAAAAATTGGCCAGGCAGTCAGCGAGGCTGCCGGCTACCTGAGCGCCAAAAACCGCCGCGCCGCGCAGCTGAGCCGCATCCGCACGGTGATCCGCTGCCATGAGAAGGCCGCGCAGAAGGAATACCTGGCCCTGGGCCGCTACTACTACAACAACCTGCGGGACAAAGACAACCCTGTCACCGAGCCCCACTGCGCCGCCCTGGACAAGGCCGAGGAGAGCCTGGACCTGGCCTTGAAGCAGCTGGAGGGCTTCTACAGCTGCGAGGACCCCGACGGCGAGGAAGTCACCCTGGACGACGTGGCCGAGTACGACCAAGAGCCCGAAGCGCTCCCCCCGGAGCAGCCCGCCCCGGAAACCCCCGCCCCGGAAGAGGCTTCCGGGCAGGAGGAGGACGAGAACCTGCCTTTTGAAGGCTGAGGCTAGGAGGACAGACTAGGGAATGTCAACGGAAATCACAAAGGACATCATCTGCCCCCAGTGCGGGGAGCCCCAAAAACACCGGCTGTACGCCGGCATCAACGCCAAGGAGAACCCGGAGCTCAAGCAGCGGGTCCTGGACGAGACCCTGTTCGACTGGCGCTGCAACCGGTGCAATTACTTCGCCGCCATGGCCTACTCTTTCCTCTACACGGACCCGGACGCCGGCTATGTGATCTGCGTCACCCCGGCGGGGGAAGGGGACGTGGCCGAGCCCACCCAGGAGGTCCAGTCCTTCACCAAGCGCAGCGTCCGCAACCTGGCGGAGCTCAAGGAGAAAATCCTGATCTTTGACGCGGGCTACGACGACGTGGCCATGGAGCTGGTGAAAAACGCCCTGTGCACCATTATCCGCCGCACCTACAAGGTGGAGCGGGTCCACGCCTACTTCAGCCGGGTGGAGAACGGGGAGATCGAGTTCGCCATCTTCCTGCCCAGGAAGTACGAGCCCCTGTACCACTCCACAAAGGAAGAGGTGTACCGCCAGTCCCAGGAGGTCCTGCGGTCCTTGGACTTTGTGGATCCCCAGGGCTTCGCCAAGGTGGACGCCCGCCTGGCCCGGAAGATCCTGGAAGAGTATCAAAACATTTAAAAAAATCCCCCGGTTTCCCGGGGGATTTTTTGCGGGCTTTTTTTACTGCTTGCGGGCGTTGGTGAAGTCGATCACCTGGTTGGGCGCCACGGTGATCCCCCGGGTGCGGGGGTTGGTGGCGTAGTAGGTGGAGTCCAAAAACAGGGGGTAGAACACATAGCCCTCTGTCAAAAGGGCTTCCGCCTGGCGGTAGGACTCCCTGTCGAAGGTGAGGGAGCGCAGGGCCTGGTCGTAGGCCTCGCTCTCCAGCAGGGTGGGGAAAGCGGCGCTCTCAAAGGAGCGGAGCACGTCGTATGGGGTGGTCCCCCCTGCCCGCAGGGTGTAGAGGGCGGCCTCGTAACTGCCTGAGGCAATGCGGCTTTGGAAGTCCTCCTCGGACAGGGGCTCGATGTTGAAGGCGTTGCCCAAGGCCCCATTCCAGGCCACCAGGAAGCCGTTTGCCACCTGGATGGACTCCGGGTCGTCCCGGCAGATCACCGTGATGGAGGGCACCTGGTCCAAATCCAGCCCCCGCAGCAGGGAGGGGATCTCCTGGGGGGCGCTGCTGTCCTGCTGCACGTAGCCCCGGCTCCCGTCGCTGTAGTAGCCCTCCCCGTCCCAGAGGACGCAGGCGGGCATGATCCCCGGGGCCTCCCGGGCGTTTTCCCGGCGGGAGAGGAGGTCCTCCCGGTCCAGGGTGCGCAGGAACAGGGAGCGCAGGGCGGCGTTCTCCAGCTTATCCGACTGGGGGTTTAAAAGCAGCCCGGTGACCGCGTCGTCCAGGGCCTGCACCAGGCAGCCGGCCTCCTCGGCCTGCTGGGCCAGGGGCTCCGCCAGGGAGAGGACGTCCACCTCCCCTTCCAGCAGGGCGGCGACAGGGTCTTGGCTGTAGGCGTCCTCGTAGTCGATCAGGAAGGTGACCCTGCCGGCCCGCACCCGGTTTTCCCCCCGGTAGTGGTCCGAGCGCACCAACTGGATGGAGCGCTCTCCCGGGTCCGTCTGCCAGGCGTAGATGCTGGCCAGGGCGAAGGGACCATTGGAGACCAGGTACTGGGAGGACAGGCCGTAGTGGCCAGCGCAGCTCTCAAAATACTCCCGGTTGCAGGGCATGTAGTGGGCCCCCGCAGTGAGGGCGGGAAAGTCCGGGTTACCCTCTTCCAGGCGGATCACCAGGGTGTGCTCGTCCTCCGCGGCCACCCCCAGGGCGGAGGCCTCGGCCTCCCCGGCGGCGAAGGCCCGGGCGTTCACAATGGAGAGCATGTCCTCGGCCACCGGCCCCGTGTTGGGATCCAGAGCCCGGGTGATGGCGAAGACGAAATCGTCGGCGGTGAGGGGGTCCCCGTTGCTCCAGCGGGCCGCCGGACGCAGGTGGAAGGTAAACTCCGTGGAGTCCTCGTTGGCCTCCCAGCGGCGGGCGGCCCCGGGGACGGTCTTCCCCTCCTCGTCGATGCGGCACAGCCCCTCAAACAGGGAGCCGATCACCGTGGCGGCCGCGCTGCCCGAGGCCGTTTGCGGGTCCAGGGAGGTGACGTTTTGGCTCAACAGGTAGGTGAAGCTCTCGCCGTCTTTAAACCGCCCGCACCCCGCGCACAGGCAGAGCAGGGCAAGGCCCAACACCAGGGCCAGGATCCTTTTTCCCACAGCGGTCCCTCCTTCCTTTTGACCCACAGTTACGTATAAGTATACACAGGGAAACTCCCTCTATAGTTCTTGTCTGGAAAAAAGTTTTTCGAGGGCAAATTTTTCCCGCCCTCTATTGGACGGGAAAACAGGGGAAAAGGCAAGGCTCTGCCCTGGTTTTTCCCGCCCGGCCGGCACGGGGAAGAAAGCCCTAAAAGTGCGGCGGCCCATAAAAAGGCCCCCGTCCGCAGGGCGGGGGGCTTTTCTTTTTTTGCCCTCAGGGCAGCTGGTTGCCGGCCGCCAGGTAGAGGGCGTACCAGTCCTCCCGGGAGAGGGAGACGCCGCAGGCTGTGGCGATGTCCCGCAGCCGGTCCGGGTTGGTGGTGCCCACAATGGTCTGGATCCCAGCGGGGTGGCGGAGGATCCAGGCCGCCGCCAAGGCCGTCTTGGAGACGCCGTACTTCTCGGAGAGCTCCCGCAGCTTTTCGTTGAGCTGGGGGAATTTTTCGTTGTCCACGAAAACCCCTTCAAAAAAGCCGTATTGGAAGGGGGACCAGGCCTGGACCGTGACCCCGTGGAGGCGGCAGTAAGCCAGCACCTCCCCGTCCCGGTCGGCGGCGTGGGGGAACTGGGTGTTGGCCTCCAGGGCGTGGGAGACAAGCCCTGTGTGCATGAGGCTGAACTGGAGCTGGTTGACGCACAGGGGCTGGCCCACCCCGGACTGGAGGAGCTCCAGCTGCCGGGCGTTGAAATTGCTCACCCCGAAGTGGAGGACCTTGCCCTCCCGCTCCAGCTGGGAGAAGGCCTCCCCCACCTCTTCCGGCTCCATGAGGGCGTCGGGCCGGTGAAGCAGGAGGAAGTCCAAATGGTCGGTCCGCAGGCGGGCGAGGATGCCCTCTACGCTGCGGAGGATGTGCCCCTTGGAAAAATCGTAGAGCCCCGGGCGGATGCCGCACTTGCTCTGGAGAAGGAGCTTATCCCGCAGGCCGGGCTCCTGGGCCAGGACCCGGCCGAACAGGGCCTCGCACTCCCCTTTGCCGTAGATGTCCGCGTGGTCAAAGAAGGAGATCCCGCACTCCAGGGCGGTGTGGATGTAGCGGGAGAGGGCCTGCTCCCCCATTTTGTGGATGCGCATGCAACCCACGCCGATGGCCGGGGCCGCCACGCCGCTTTTACCCAAAGGGATTTGCTTCATAGGTTTGTAAACTCCTTTCCAAAAAAACGCCTTGCGAAATGCCTTGCGGCAAAAAAGCGGCAGGCATCGCCCGCCGCTTGTTCCCTCACTGAATGGAGCAGTCCAAATAATGCTCCAGCTCCTCATCGTCCTTTTTCTTGTCCAGGTACAGCAGCAGCGCCGAAAGGGCGGCCACCACAGCGGCCACGGCAGCCACTATCCCGATAAACAGAGCCAGCTTGCTTCCTTTTTTCATCGATGAGCACCTCCACTGCGTTTAGTATGTCCCGTTCTATGTAGTTAATGATACCCAATCCCAGCGGAAAAGTCAACCGAAAAATGGGCAAAAGCCCAATCCCCCAGGCAAAAAAACAGCGCAGCGGCCCACACAAGCCCTGCGCACTGTTTTTTATACTTGGCCCTGCGGCGAAACTTACGCGCTGGCGTTGAGCTTCTTGGCAAGGGTGGACTTCTTTCTGGCAGCGGTGTTCTTGGGCAGAATCCCCTTGGCCGCGGCCTGGTCGATCTTCTTGATAGCGACACGCACGGCGGCTTCCTTGTCGGCGGCATTGCCGGCAACGGCAGCGTTGGCCTTTTTGATCTCCGTCTTCAGCTGGGAGTTGATGGCCCGGTTCTGCATGGTCTTGGCAGCGATGACCTTCACGCGCTTTTTAGCAGACTTGATGTTCGGCATACGTCACACCTCCTTCTCGAACGCAGAGATTATAATACCACGAGAATGGGAAAAAAGCAAGCTTTTTTTCCGTTTCTCCCCTTTCCCTTTTTCCCGGGGCAGTCCCCCAAAAAGCCTGGGGCGGAGGCGCCCGCTTTAGGGCCCTTCTCCAGAGGGGTTCCAAGGGGGGGCGGAAGGTTTTCCTCCTGGTTCTCCAGCAGTTTGCGGGAGATGCCCGCCAGGCAGTTGCGCAGCCGGAGCAGAAACTCCTCTGGGGGCATGGAGGGCTTTGCCGGCGGCCACCGCCCGATGGCCGGGGGAAGGGTGTCCTGACAAAAAAGGGGCGTCCGCCTGTTTTATCCCTTGCGCAAAAGGGGAAAACCTGGTATCCTGAGTGCAAGAAAACCTAGGAGGAATCTGCCTTGCACAGTAAATCCCGAGAAGAAGTCCTAAAAAGTCTCTCCTCAGACGCGCAGCGGGGGCTCACGTCCGCCCAGGCGGCGGAGCTTCTGGGGAAGTTTGGCCCCAACAAGCTCAACGAAAAAAAGAAAAAGACAAACCTGCGGCGGTTTTTGGAGCAGTTTCAAGACGTGATGATCGTCATCCTGCTGATCGCCGCCCTCATCTCCTTTGTGATCGCCTGCACCGAGGGGGAGCCCATGGAGTTTTTCGAGCCGGCGCTGATCCTGCTGATCGTGGTGCTCAACGCCGTCATGGGCGTGGTGCAGGAAAGCAAGGCGGAAAAGGCCTTGGACGCCCTGAAGAACATGTCGGCCCCCCACGCCCGGGTGCTGCGGGACGGGGTGGAACAGGTCGTCGGCGCCGGGGAGCTGGTGCCCGGGGACATTATCCACCTGGAGGCCGGGGACTTCGTCCCGGCGGACGCCCGCCTTTTAAAAAGCGCCGGCCTGAAAAGCGAGGAGTCCGCTTTGACCGGGGAGTCGGTCCCCTCTGAGAAGGACGCGGAGGCGGCCGTGGAGGAAAACGCCCCCCTGGGCGACCGGGACAACATGGTGTTCACCGGGTGCGCCATCGCCTACGGCACCGCCACGGCGGTGGTCGCCGGCACGGGGATGAACCCGGAAATGGGCGAGATCGCCGGAATGCTGGCCGGGGAGCAGGAGACCC
>CALWIE010000107.1 GCA_944380625.1 uncultured Clostridia bacterium | reverse complement strand
TTTTCCGGGAAATCCAATGTGGGCAAGTCCTCCCTCATCAACCGCCTGGTCCAGCGCAAGGCCCTGGCCCGTGTCAGCGCCACCCCAGGGAAGACCGCTACCATCAACTTCTACCGCCTGCCGGATTGCCGCCTGGTGGACCTGCCTGGCTACGGCTACGCCCGGGTGTCCCAGGGGGAGCGTCGGCGCTGGGCCTCGCTGGTGGAGGGGTACTTTGCCCAGGGCCGCAACGTGGCTTTGGTGATCCAGCTGGTGGACATGCGCCACAAGCCCACCGCTGACGATCTGCAAATGGTGGGTTTTCTCCAGCAGACGGGGTTGCCTTTCCTGGTGGTCTGCACCAAGAGCGACAAGCTGAACAAGAGTGAGACCCAGGCCCAGTCGGCCTATTTTGACAGCCAATTCGGAGCCCAGGGGATCTCCTGGATCCCCTTTTCTTCCGCGAGCGGCGCCGGGCTGGAACAGGTGAAGGCCATGATAGAGGAGGCTGTGTCCCTGCACAGCCCTTTGGATGAGTGAGGAGGATAAATTATGATTGGAAACTGCCTGAGCGTCAACGGGGAGGGCCATTTAGAGATAAGTGGCTGCGATACCGTAGAGCTGGCCCAGCAATACGGCACACCCCTTTACGTCATGAGCGAGGATGAAATCCGCAGCGTTTGCCGCCGGTACGTGGCCTCCTTTGAGAAGAATTACGGCGGCAACGGCCGGCCCATCTACGCCAGCAAGGCTTTCAGCTGCAAGGAGATCTATCGCATTGTCCTCAGCGAGGGCCTGGATGTGGAAGTGGTCTCCGGCGGGGAGCTCTACACGGCCCTACAGGCCGGCGTGCCCGGGGCGCAGATTCACTTCCAGGGAAATAACAAATCCACCGGGGAACTGACGATGGCCCTGGAAAACGGCGTGGGGAACATTGTGGTGGACAACCTCTTCGAGCTGAAAAAGCTGAATTTCCTTGCAGGGGAGCGCAACATGGTGGCGCCCATTTCCTTCCGCATCAAGCCGGGGATTGACGCCCACACCCACGATTTCATCCGCACGGGCCAGGTGGACTCCAAGTTTGGCCTGGATTTGGAAAACGGCGAGGCCCTGGAGGCATTGCGCCGGGCCAAAGGGATGGAGCATGTCTCTGTGAAGGGGCTGCACTGCCACATCGGCTCCCAGATCCTGGAGAAAGAGCCCTTTGTCCACGCGGCGGAGGTGATGCTTCAGTTATTCGCCAAGGCGCGGGACGAGCTGGGCATATCCTTCGAGCATTTGAACTTGGGCGGCGGCTTTGGCATCCGCTATACGGAGAGGGATGAAGCCATCCCCTATGAGGAATACATGGAGGACGTCTCCGCCATGGTCCACAGCCAGTGCCAGAAACTGGGCCTTTCCCTGCCCAGGATTTACATTGAGCCGGGCCGTTCCATTGTGGGGGAGGCGGGCATCACCCTTTACACGGTGGGGTGCATCAAAGAGATCCCCGGTGTGCGCACCTATGTGGCCATCGACGGGGGTATGTTTGAAAACCCCCGGTACGCCCTGTATCAGTCGGACTATACCTGCCTTGTGGCCAACAAGGCCTCTCAGCCCGCGGATTTTGTCGCCACCATTGCCGGGAAGTGCTGCGAGAGCGGCGACCTCATCCAAGAGCACACCTCCATCCAAAGGCCGGAAGAGGGGGATGTTCTGGCGGTGCTGTCCACCGGGGCCTACAACTACTCCATGGCCTCCAATTACAACCGGAACCTGAAGCCGGCCATCGTCATGGTCTCCCAGGGGAAGTCCCGCATTGTGGTGAAAGGGGAGACATACGAGGACCTGGTCCGAAACGACATCTGATTTTTCGGCATCCGATTTTTCCTGTTTACTTTTTGACTTTTTTGTGATAAGCTTTTAAAGCATGAAGCAAGGCGGAAAGGATGTGCAGTTTTAGATGACTGGCAAAATTCATGACAAGAACGTGGATTTCCTGTTTCAGGCTGTTTTGGCTTTGGAGACCCCGGAGGAGTGCTACCGCTTTTTTGACGACCTGTGCACCGTGCCGGAGCTGAAGGCCATGTCCCAGCGCCTGGCTGTGGCCCATATGCTCAGCCACAAGCAGGTCTACAGCGATATTGTGGCCGAAACCGGCGCTTCTACCGCCACCATCAGCCGGGTAAACCGCTCCTTAAACTACGGCAGCGACGGCTACGAGCTGGTGTTCAAACGCCTGGATGGGGAAAAGGCCTCAGAGTGAGATGCGAAGCTATTCTGTTTTTGCCCAGTACTACGACGAGTTGACCGCCAATGTGGCCTATAGCCGCCGGGCGGAATACCTGTTGGCCCTTATGAAGCGTTTGGGCCACGAGCCCGGCCTCACCCTGGACTTGGCCTGCGGCACAGGTTCCCTGACTTTGGAGCTCTACCGCCGGGGTTTGGATATTTACGGGGTGGACGGCTCTGTGGAGATGCTCTCGGAGGCCCGCACCAAGTGCGCCGAAGCCGGGGCGGACATCCTCTTCCTCGGCCAGAAGATGCAGTCCCTGGACCTGTACGGGACAGTGCGCACGGCCATTTGCTCCCTGGACAGCCTCAACCACTTGAAAAACAAAGAGGCGCTTCAAAAGGCGTTTTCCAGGGTCTCTTTCTTTATGGATCCCGGAGGGTATTTCATCTTCGATATGAATACCCTTTATAAGCATGCCCATGTCCTGGGCAACGAGACCTATGTCTACGACATGGAGCATGTGTACTGCGTCTGGCAGAACCGCTGCCATACGGACGGCCGGGTGGACATCCAGCTGGATTTCTTCGAGCCGGCCGGGGAGGGGGAAAGGGGCCTTTACACCAGGAGCACAGAGCAGTTTTCCGAGATGGCCTATCCTCTGGAGGAAATTGTAAAAATGCTGGGAAAGGCTGGCTTTTCCCAGGTGCAGGTCTTTGACGACCTGACCTTCGACCCTCCTCGGGAGGACAGCCAGCGCTTGATTTTTGCCGCGAAAAAGACGGAAAGGAATTGACAGGTTTTTATGGATAAAATTCTCAGGACCATCACTTCCGACGGGAGCCTGATGGCCTCCGCCATCGACTCCACACAGATCGTCTACACCGCCCAGAAGCTTCACGGGCTGAGCAAGACCGCCTGTGCCGCCCTGGGCCGCCTGTTGACTGGGGCCTCCATTATGGGGGCTATGCTGAAAACAGAGGGCACCTCCCTGACCTTGAAAGTGGACGGAGGCGGCCCCCTGGGGACCCTGGTGGCCATTGCCGATGAGAAGGGAAATGTGCGGGGCTATGTGGACCACCCGGAGGTGGAACTGCCTCTAAAGCCCAACGGAAAGCTGGACGTGGGCGGCGCTGTGGGCGCCGCAGGGCGCCTTGCCGTGATCCGGGACAGGGGAGAGGGGGATCCCTATGTGGGCCAAGTGGAGCTGATAAGCGGGGAGATCGCCGAGGACCTGACGAACTACTACGCCAGCAGCGAGCAGATCCCCACGGTGTGCGCCCTGGGCGTGTTGGTAGATAAAGAGACTGGGGAGGCCATGCTCTCCGGCGGGCTTTTGATCCAGGCCCTCCCGGGGGCGGACAACAGCGCCTTGGACCGTCTGGAGGAAAACGTGGCCGGCCTGGAGTCCGTCACCACCATGCTTGCCAAGGGCATGGGGCCGGAGGAGATGTGCCGGGCCGCCCTCAAGGGCTTTGAGGTGGAGATCCTGGACGAATTCCCCATCCACTATGTGTGTACCTGCAGCAAGCAGCGCTACGCCAAGGCCCTCTTGACCCTGGGCAGCCGGGAACTCCAGGAGCTCGCCGAAAAAGAGGGCGGGCAGGAGACGGTCTGCCATTACTGCGGAAAAAGGTATGCCTTTTCCCAAGAGGAGCTCCGGCAGCTTGCCGGACAGGCGGCTGTCCTGGAGCAGAAGAAAAAATAAAAAAATTGGGAAAAAGCGCTTGACTTTTGGAAGGAAATCGTGTAAGATATTAACCGTCGCTGATGAAGCGATTGCAATGTGTGAGGGGCTTAAGGGGGCATAGCTCAGCTGGTTAGAGCACCTGCCTTACAAGCAGGGGGTCACAGGTTCGAGTCCTGTTGTCCCCACCATACACAGTGAAACGGGACGCCGCCTATATGGCCTTCCTTCCAAATATGGCCCGGTAGTTCAGCTGGTTAGAACGCTAGCCTGTCACGCTAGAGGTCGACGGTTCGAGCCCGTTCCGGGTCGCCATATTTGCCTCTGTAGCTCAGTTGGTAGAGCAGGGGACTGAAAA
>CALWIE010000106.1 GCA_944380625.1 uncultured Clostridia bacterium | reverse complement strand
GGACAAGTCCCATCCCCGGTACGCCGTCATGCAGGAGGCCTGCGGGAAGCTTGCCGCCTACGCCGACTCCCTCCGGGCCCACTTCGCCATTGAGACCGGCCCGGAAAAGGCCGCCACTCTCAAGGGTTTTCTGGATGGCCTCCACTCCACCGGTGTGGCGGTGAATCTGGACCCCGCCAACTTCGTCATGGTCACCGGGGACGACCCGGTGCAGGCGGTGTACACCCTGAAGGACTACATCGTCCACACCCACGCCAAAGACGGCCGCCGCCTCCACTATGTGGAGCCCGAGATCCTCTACGGCATGGTGGAGTCCGATATGCTCCAGGACCCCTCCTTTATCGAGCTGCCCCTGGGCCAGGGGATGTGGATTTTCCCAACTACCTAAAGGCCTTAAACGAGATCGGCTTTAGGGGTTTCCTCACCATCGAGCGGGAGGTGGGGGACGACCCCGAAGGGGACATTGGCCTGGCGGTGCGCTTCCTGGAAGAGCACATCCGCTGAGTTTTTTCTGAAAAAAGCGCCTGGAACCTGTGTTCCGGGCGTTTTTTTGCGGAAAACGGTTGTAAAATACCTGCAGGGTGTGCTAAAATCTCAACGGTTAAAAAGGGCGGCCCGGAGGCTGCCCCCCACTTTATAAAACGAGGGATGGAATATGGCTGCGGAAAAGAGAGCGGGAGCGCTCCGGGGGCTTTTCACCTGGGCGAACATGAAGGCCTTTTTGCTTGTGAATGTAGGTGTCTTCCTTTTGACGGTGGGCGTCTACTTCTTCAAGATGCCCAACAACTTCACCACCGGCGGCGTCAGCGGCCTGGCGATCATCCTGGGGAGCGTGGTGCCCTTTGTCTCCACCGCCACCATGATGTCCCTCATCAACGTGGCGCTGCTGGTTTTGGGGTACCTTTTCCTGGGCCGGGAATTTGGCTTTTGGACCACCTATTGCAGCCTGATGTACTCCCTAGAGACCTGGCTGCTGGAACGGTTTTGCCCCATGGACCAGCCTTTCACCAACCAGCCCCTTTTGGAGCTTTTCTTCGCCATGATGCTTCCGGCGGTGGGTTCCGCCCTGATGTTCCAGTACAACGCCTCCTCGGGCGGCACGGACATTGTGGCCATGATCCTGAAAAAGTACACCTCCATTTCCGATATTGGCAAGGCCCTGTTCGCCAGCGACAGCCTCATCGCCCTTAGCTCTTTCCTGTTCTTCGGGGTGGAGACGGGCATGTTCTCCATCCTGGGCCTCTTCCTCAAGGCCTTTGTGGTGGACTCGGTGCTGGAGAACATCAACCTCTGCAAGTTTTTCTCCATCGTCACCTCAAAGCCCCAGGAGATCTGCGATTTCATCATCAAGGACCTCAACCGCAGCTCCACCGTAGTGGACGGGGAGGGGGCCTACTCCCACGCGGACCGGAAGGTGGTCCTCACCGCTGTGCGCCGGGGAGAGGCAGTGCGCCTGCGCCAAAAGTGCAAAGAGGTGGACCCCCACTCCTTCATGTTCATCACCAATACCAGCGAGATCATCGGCAAGGGGTTCAGGGCCGACTGACCTGCAAAATGGCCGCCGGGCTCCGGCGGCTTTTTTGGGCCCAGGGCTTTTTCCCCTAAAAAATTGCATTGCCCGCCTGTTTGTGTTATCCTAGGGGGAGAAACTTGCCACAGCGCGGCGGGCGCAGGAGGGAGACCGGTTATGGAAAACGCCTACAAAGGGGAATTTACCGCTGTTTTTCAGCAGCATGTCACCCGCCCGGGCGGGGAGCAGCTGCTGGCCTGGCTGGAAAAGACGGACTTTTTCACGGCCCCTGCCAGCACGAAATTCCACTGCGCCTGCGAGTTTGGCCTGGTGCGCCACAGCCTGAACGTGTACAAGGTGCTGCGGGAAAAGTATTTTGAAGAGGGGGACAGCGAGGAGACCTTTGCCCTGTGCGGGCTGCTCCACGACGTCTGCAAGGCCCAGTTCTACAAGGTGTCCACCCGGAACGTGAAAAACGAGGAGACCGGCCAGTGGGAAAAACGTCCCTACTACGCTGTGGAGGACGCCTTCCCTTACGGCCACGGGGAGAAATCCGTGTACCTTGTGGAGCGCTTTGTGCGCCTAAAGCCTGCGGAGGCCATGGCCATCCGCTGGCACATGGGGGGCTTTGACGAGGCTGTAAAGGGCGGCAGCTTTGCCATCAGCGCGGCCTTCGACCGGTATCCCCTGGCGGTAAAGCTCCACTTGGCGGATTTGGAGGCCACCTATCTGGTGGAGCAGGGGACCTCCGAGGTCCGCCGCTGAAGGAGGGCGCCCATGGACGCTGTAGTCACTTACGATCTGACAAAGGAATATGGCGGCAAGGCCTCTCTGGCGGGGGTAAACCTCCAGGTGCCCCAGGGGGAGGCCTTCGCCTGCGTGGGGGGAAAGGACAGCGGCAAAACCACCCTGATCCGCCTCCTCTCCGGCCTCTGCCTGCCCACCATGGGGGAGTGCTCCGTGCTGGGGCTCTCCCCGTCCCACGAGTCCCAGCGGCTCCACCAGCTGGCGGGGACAGTCCTGGCCGGGGCAAAGCTCTACGGGAACATGACCCTGTGGGAAAACCTCCGGTTTTTCGCAGGGCTCTACGGCCTGGACGACAACGACGCCCTGGAGCGTTCTTCCTTTTTGCTGCACAAGCTGGACATCTGGGAGGGCCGGGACCTGCGGGTGGACGACCTGCCCACCGGGGTGCTGCGCCGGGCCTCCCTGGCCCGGGCGTTGATGCACAGCCCCCGGCTGCTGCTGATGGACGGCCCCTCCGGCGCCCTGGACTCGGAGACGGCGGCCGCCATTGAAAGCCTTTTGTCCTGTGTGGCCCGGGAGGAGGGGGTCACCCTTTTCCTGTGTACGTCAGACAGGGCGGTCGCCCAGTCCCTGTGCCGGAGTTTCGCCATCCTGAAGGGCGGCGTCCTTTTGGCAAAAGGGGACCTTGAGGCCCTTCGCCGGGGGGCGGGGGTCCGCTTCCGGGCCCAGCTGCGGCTGGGGGAGGGCGCCCGGGGGCCTGCCGGCTTTCGGCAAAAGGGGGATTTTTGGGAGAAGGAGATCCCCTCGGAAAAGGCCATGCCGGAAATCATCGCCCAGGCGGTGGGGGATGGGCTTCCCCTGTTTGAGGCCCGGCTCCTCTCTCCCGGCCTGGAGGAAATCTGCACCGCCTATTTGGAGGGCGGCAGGAAAGGGGTGTTTGTGGAAGATGAAACAGCGGATCAAGAAGAGCCGGACAGCGCCCCAGGAGCCGGCCCAGAGGAAACGGCCGGAGACAGGGAAGAAGAGGTTTGACTTGCGCCGGCTGTTCTCCTCTGCGGAGATCGTCCTGGTGGGCAAGGACCTGGGGGCCATTTGGCGCAACAAGGGGGCCCGGGCTTTGCTGATGCTCCTGCCGGTCACCCTGGCCGTCGCCGTGCCCCTCTTGTACGCGGTGACCATCAGCTTTCTACCCATGGAGACCGTGCCCCCCTTCCCGGAAAAGCTCCGCGCCCTGTTGGGCCATCCCGAGGGGTACGGTTACCGCCAGCTGTGGATGGGGGCCTTCACCACTCTTTTGTGCCCCATGCTGTTCCTCTGCGTACCCATTGTCTGCTCGGTTACGGCGGCGTCCCAGGTGTTTGTAGGGGAGAGGGCCGGCGGCACTCTGGAGACCCTTTTCCTCTCCGCCATGGACCCCCGTTCCCTGCTCCACACCAAGGTCACCTGCTGCACCCTCCTCTCTGCGGCCATCTCCCTGCTGTCCTTCGTGGCCTTCGCCATCACGGTGTCCCTTTCGGACCTCTTTATGGGGGCGCCCTATTTTCTCAACTGGGAGTGGATTATCTGCCTGGTGTTCCTCATGCCCTTGGCAGCCCTGTTCTCCGTGGTGTTCCTGAGCTGGAGCCTTCCCCGGGTCCACAGCACCGGGGAGGCTATGCAGACCATGGGGTATCTGATGCTCCCCCTGTTGCTGTTGTACCTGGTCCAGTTCACCGGGGTCTTTGCGATCACGGCGCCGCTGCTTTTGGGCATCGCCCTGGCGCTGGGGGTGCTGTCCGTGGTGCTGTTCAACGTGACGGCCCGCCAGTTCCAGCCGGAGCGCCTTTTCCCCTATGACCGGGAGGGTTGAAGCCGGGCCTTCTTGACAACTTCCGCAAAATCTGCTAGATTTAAAGGGCAAAACAAGACCCCGTGAGAAAGGAAGAAGCGTAGCTATGGAGATAAAGTACACGCCCAAGGGCGTATGTTCCCGGCAGATCGACATCGTGGTGGAGGACGGCGTGATCCAGTCCGTCAAGTTCACCGGCGGCTGCAACGGCAACACCCAGGGTGTGGCCGCACTGGCCCAAGGCATGAAAGTAGGGGAGTACTTAAAGCGCTGCAAGGGCATCCACTGCGGCGCCCGGCCCACCTCCTGCCCGGACCAGCTGGCCCAGGCCCTCTCCCAAGCTGTGGAGGACGGCCGTATCAGCCTGTGAGAGTTTTCCCAAGGAGAAAAAGCCCTTCCCGCCTCGCAAGAGGGGGAAGGGCTTTTTGCGTGGCAGGGCTAGGCTGCCCCGGAGGCTTTAGCAGCCGCAGCCGCCGCAGCTGTTGCAGCCGCAGTCGTTGTTGTTGCAGCCGCCGAACCCGAAGCCGTTTCCGCCGCAGCAGCACAGCAGGATGAGGATGATGATGAGCCAAGTGCAGTTGCCGTTACACATGGAAGTTTGCCTCCTTTCAAGTTACACTCCATCTTATG
>CALWIE010000105.1 GCA_944380625.1 uncultured Clostridia bacterium | reverse complement strand
TGTATTCCCTCCTTTTTCTCCGTAGATCCTACCCAGTTCCCACAAGAACCACCCAAACGCCTTTGGCGCCGCGTGGTACAGTTTGAGCTCCTTGTTTCCCTTTTTGGTTTTTTCACACCGGCCCACCAAGGCGCTTGGACCGGCCTCCTCCACAAGGGCCTGGCCCACTTGGCGGGCGACGCGCTTGGCCTGGCCGCGCCAAGAGAAGACGGCCTCGTCCATGTCTTCCTCTGGGTCCAGGGCGGCAAGCCAACGGCGGAACGGCTGGTCGATGGCGAAATAGAAACGCTCTCTGGCTTTTTCCGGCGCGCCTTGTCCGCCGGCGGATTTTGAAACCTCTTCAGCAAGGCGGCCCACCGCTTCGGCGATTTCTTCACAGGAAAGAACCTCCTGCGCAATTTTGTTGCGGACTTCTGCATTCGCAGTATCCAATACAGCGCGATGAAAGGTTAAAGAATCTGTAAAACTGTCGTTGACAAAAAAGTCCTTGTCGCCGTAGACAGCGCTAACAGACGCAAATTGCACAACGGATTTCCTGTCCATGTAGCCTCTTAGCGCAACAATCCATTGGACAACACCTGGCATATGGGCGCTGGATGCTGTGGCGAAAGCAGACGGGAATTCTCTCCACATCTGTTTTGCAGGATCGTGCCGCAGCGGCAGATATGTCGTGGGGGCGTTTTTCTTTTCTGGGGCTTTGCGCCAAAGGGTCATTTGCTCGCAAAAAGCATTTTCCCGCTCAAAAAAATCCCCTCCTATAAGCCGGTACCCTGTGACGCGGCCTTCCTTTCGATAGAGAAAAATCCTGCGGGATTGCAAGGTTAACAGGGCGGCCTGGTTATCTGGCGGGGGGATCTCGGTCCGCTCCTCACAGTGGGGCAAGTCCAGCTCCCAATAGGGGCAAGGAGGCGCCCACAGCTCTTGCCCATCTTTCAGCAAAACCAGGTTTAACAAAAGCGTTTCAGCCAAAGTGTTCCCACGGGCAAAAACCAGTCCGATCCTTCCCAGCCAGCCGGCTCCAACCGAAGGAAGCCCTTTGCCTTTTGGTTTAGCGGATGTGTCGTCAAAACCATTGAGATAGAGCAGCCTTCTGGCAGCTTGGCCGTAGGTAAGGGAGTCTTTTTCGACTCCGCTATAGGATTGAAAGAGCCGGTATTTGTTTTCGCTTTCAGAAATTTCCCCGTTGAGCTTCTTGGCTCCATACTCGGTTCCAATCTGGGCCTCTATTACCTGATAAAAAGGCCTCTCTGGGTGAAACAGCCAGAATCGGTCCCGCCAGGACGCAAGGTACTCTAAGATGGGCTTTTCGGGCAGCCGCTTTTCTTGCCAGAGCTGGCCCCAACGTTCTAAAGCCTCCTCCTCGTCTTCCAGGGGGGAGGGGTTCCCCTCCGGATCCACCCGATAGAAAACCGTTTGCAGCACCGCCAGCAGCAGCCGGAGGACAGCCACGTCCTGGGTGGGCAGCTCCCCTGCCAAACCGGCATACTCATGGGCGTGAAGCAGCGCGTCTGTGAGGGAAACTTCTTTCAGCGCGCACTCCGGCGTGCGCACCCGGATCCACGGCTCCTCCAGCAAGTTAAATTCCATCTCTTTCACAGGGCTCCTCCTTTCCGTAGGTCAAACCGCGCTCTCTGTCGTAGACGATTCTTGTCCCAGCCAAGCGGGCGGAGAGCTCCTCGTCCAACAGCAAGACAAGTTCCCCATCGAGCATGGGCGCCTGCTGCCACTGGGCTAGGAAGCGGCGGTTTTGTTCTTCCAGTTCCCCAATGACATCGTCAATAGCCCAGCGCCGGCTGAAATAGCCGGGCAGCCTCAAGCGCTGCCGGGCAATGGCGCGGCTCTCCTCCCGGGATGGGGGCCTGTCCGTTGGAACAGCGGCCCCGCCTTCCTGCCAGGGAAGGAACCGCACGCTGCCGTCCCGGCACCGCATCATGACCAGCACCTCGATGGAGGGGTCCCCGTCCCGGACGGCGGCACGGGCCTGGGATTCGGAGCGGGCCCTCTCATCCCGCATCCAGTTGTCCAACGCCCCAGGCCCTGAGAAAGCCGTGGATTTTTTGGGCGGCAAGATCGTGAATTGGCTGGCTCTCTCCTGCTTGGACTTCTCTTCCAGCTGGTATTGCCGCAGGGCGTGGCCGCTCTCCCCTGTTTCGGGAATCGCATCTTGTTCCTCCCAACCATAGGTATCCTGTACCAAGGAGGGGATGTCCTCCGGAAGATGAACGGCAGAGGGCAGCAGCATCTGGGTGCGCCACAACAGCCACTCCCCATACACGGCCTTGCTGCCCTCGTCGAAGCCGTCTTCCGCCGTCAGGACGACACACCTCGCCGCCCGCAGCCGGGGCGGGCGATGGGGGTCGTGGCCGGGGTGGCGGTGTTCCCGGCCGATCCTCTGGAGGAGCAGGTCCATGGGGCAGAGCTCCGTCACCAAAAAGTCAAAGTCAATGTCCAGCGACTGTTCCAACACCTGGGTCCCCACCACGATCAGCCTGTCCCGCTGTTCGGGGGAAGATCGTTTCCCCAGGCGCTCTAACAGGACCTGCTCCCTCTCTGCCCGGTCCGGCATGAGAAATTGGGCGTGGAACAGAATCACCCGATAACCCGGCAGCATTTCTTGCAGCTGGCCCGCAATGGCCTGGGCCTTTTTTACCGTGTTGACAATGACCCCCGCGCAGCCGCCCTCCGCCAGCGCCTCTTCCAGCAGCTGGGGCAAGGCGTTCTCCCGGGCAGTCTGCAGGGCGACCTGGCGCTGTCCGGCAGAATGGGATATTACACGCTGCTGCACAGCGGCCCCCGACGTCCAGGTGAGCAGGGGATACCCCCGGTTGGTGAAAAGCTCCCGGTCCACCGCTTTCGCCCCCAGATAGGCTGCCACCAGTTCTCCCCGGCGCTGGGCGGGCAGCGTGGCGGAAAGCAAGAGAACCGGCACATGATAGCAGCCCAGCCAGGACAGGGCCCTGTCAAGATAGGTGTTCATATAGGCGTCGTAAGCGTGTACCTCATCGATTACCACCACTTTGCCGGCCAATCCCAAATGGCGGAGCATCAGGTGTTTTTGCTTCAGCGCGGCCATGAGCAGCTGATCTACCGTGCCAATGACGAAATCCGCCAGCAGCGCCTGCTTGTTCCCTTGAAACCAAGGGTGTACGTACACCCCCTCTTCAGGGGTCTCTTTCTCCACAAAGGCCCTTCCTGGGAAGAGCTCCTGGTAGTCCTCGTTCAATTCCGCCATGCCGTGGGCCAACCGGATGGAGTGGGCGGTGTCTTCCGACTGGGCTTGCGCCCAGGCGGTCAACCTGCCAAAGATGCCGTTGGCGGTGGCTTGGGTGGGCAACCCGAAGAAAAGGCCTCCCGCCCCCCACTTTGCGGCAAAGGTCTCCGCCGCGGCTAAGGCGGCCTCTGTTTTGCCCACTCCCATTTGGGCCTCTAAAATCAGGAGGCCGGGCGTCTCCATGGAGGCTGCCACATCCAGTACGGCCTGCTGGACTTCGTTGGGAGAAAAGCCAAACCGGTCTTCAAAGGAGTCTAAATCCACAGGAAGGTAAGAGGGCGGCTGCCAAGGTTCCGGCAGGCGGATCCGCTCCCATCCGTTTATGAGCCGCTTTGGATAGAGGGATTCGCTGCCCAGATCCTCCACGGAGAGCAGGGGGAAAAAGCTGGTGTTGGAGGCGATCCAGTCCGCCATAATGAGAAGCCCTGTCAGCAAAAGCTCTTGGGGAATGGTCAAAACAGGCAGGTCCTCTACCGAGGCGAAACCCGCGTCCCGCAAATGCTGCTCCAGCATCTGTTTCCAGAGGGAAAACCAAAGGTCCTTTTCCCCTTTTCCGTAGTAGTTGTTTTTATAGAGGTCTATATTATCCTCAACACACTCATTTAGCTGGTTCTCTTGGGGCTTTCCGTGGTGGGCCCCAGCGATGGAGGCAATGCCCTCCGGACACCCCAGCCGCAGCAAAATGGCCTCGCTCGCCTTGGAATGGGGCGTTGCCCGGGGATAGGAAAAACGCTCTGGGAAGAGGCACTGTCCGGATAACCTCTCCCGGACCTCCGGCAGGTGCTGGGTGATGTTGCTTTGAAACAGGACGGTTGCTTTTCCTATGTCGTGGACAGCCCCCAGAAAGTACGCTGTTTTCGAGAGGAGGACCTCATCCAATGCAAGGGCCGCCCGGGCCCCGTCAGAAAGCCAGTGGATGGCCAACCGCCGCATGACTTCGGCGGTATCGCGGCTGTGTACCCACAGGGGAAGCCAGAGGCCTGTATTTTGCGGATCTGTTTTGGCAGCCAGATGTGCCTGTAGGCGATGGTCCATTTCCTTCCTCCCCCACTTTTGAAAATGCCCTATTTGTGTAAATCCCTTTCAAATCCAGCACGGTTCCCCTGTTTTTTCCCTGGCAGGGGAAAGCTGCCCTCTCCCCTCCAAAAATAGCCCGGCAAACCCCTGCCCAAGCTTTTTCGGGCATTGGGCCATCTTTGGGAAAACCTGCTCCTCTTATCCCACACTATACATGAAAAAAATCTCCATGTAAAGAATAATTCATAGAAATTGTCCCGATTTTTCTGGAAAGGCCGGCAGATGAGCGGACGCCTGTGACGCGGCAGCCGCAGGGCCGCAGGCCCCCCGTCGGAAAGGCGCCCCCCTGAACGGGAGGTTGCCGCGAGCCCCTTCGCTGCCTGATACAGGCCGCTTCCGCAGGGAGGTATTTTCCCGAAAGATTTTACCCATCCATGCAGAAAGCCCGGAAAGCCATGAGAAACAAGGCTTTCCGGGCTTCGTTTACATTTGCGGCGCCGGGATACATAGCTGCGGGAGATGCCCAGGCACTTGGCAACCACCCGCTGGGGCTGAGGGGAAAAGCCCTCCAGGCCGTAGCGCATACAGACAATGCCTCTCTCCCGGGGGGTCAGGGCCGTGCGCAGAAAGCGGTAGAGCTTTTCGCTTTTCAGCTTCACGTCGATGCTGTCCACGATGGTGTCGTCCACGGCCATGGTGTCCAGGATGGTCAGGGCGTTCCCGTCCTTATCTGTATCGATGGGGTCGTTTAGGGAGACGTCTTGGGCGGTCTTGCGGCCGCTGCGGAAAAACATGAGGATCTCGTTTTCGATGCAGCGGGAGGCGTAGCTGGACAGGCGGATCCCCTTTTTCGGGTCGAAGGTATCGATGGCCTTGATCAACCCGATGGTACCGATGGAAACCAGGTCCTCCTGGTCGTTCGGGCTGGCGTAGTACTTTTTGACAATGTGGGCCACCAGGCGCAGGTTGTGCTCGATCAGCCTGCGCCTGGCCCCGGGGCTGCCCCGGGCCATCTCCTCCAGGCAGCGCTTTTCCTGGGCGGGGGTGAGGGCCTTGGGGAAAGTCCCGCTCCCTGTGACGTGGAGGAACAGGAACAGGATGTGGGACAAGAGCTCCAACAGATACACGGCGACCACTTCCCTTCACAAGTCTACTCCATGTGTATGGGGGCGGCCCGGAAAATTTGCCAGGGCCCTCAGTGGCCGGAGGGCTTGCGGGAGAGGAGCCCCTTTTCGTCGGTGAGGTCCGCGTGGGCCAGGCGGGCCAGGACAACCCCCAGGGGGAGGAGGTTCAGCCAGATAGCCTTTCCGCGCACGAAGGAGCAGGCCAGGGTGGAAAGGACCCCGCCCGCGAAAAAGCAGCCCAGCATTCCCAAAAAGAACACGCCCCGGGCCAGGGCCTGCCGGTCCCCTTTGCGCACGGCCTTGGCAAAGCCGACGCCCACCTGCCGCAGCTGGTTGGTGCAGAAGGTGGTGGCCATGGGGATCCCCTCCGCCTGGCGGAAAGTGTTGTACTGCATGGAGGCCAAAAAGTTCACCAGCACCTGCACCAGGTGGTGGGGCCAGTCCAGGGGGATGAGCCCAATGGAGAACAGGGCCAGCACTTCAAAGGCCACCAGGTAGGTGTCCCACCGGAGAAAGCCGAACCTGCGCACCGGCGAGGGAAGGATCTCCGACAGGAAGGCCCCTGCCAAATAGGCGGTGATGGGGATCAGGTAATAGCCGCCGCCCATCCAGTCCCCCTGGCCAAAGGCGATGGCCATGAGCACCACGTTGGCCGTCTGGGCGTTGCAGAACACCCCACCCCGCAGGTTGAAGGTGTAGGCGCCCATCATCCCGGCGCTCAGGGTCAGCAGGGCAAAGACGCTGCGCCGCTCGCAGACCAGGTATTTTTTCTCTTCCATACGCACCCACTCCGTCCGTTGTCTCTGAGCCTCCATTATACTCCCAGGGGACAGAAATGGCAACTGGGGCGGGGGTTATTCCCCTTTTTCCAGCATACGCCCCATGAGCACCCCCATGGCGGAGGCCATCATCAGGCCCCTGGTCCAGCCGGAGGAGTCCCCCAGGCAGTGGAGGCGCTGTACGCTGGTGTTGAGCTCCCTGTCCATCTTCACCCGGTTGCTGTAGAACTTCAGCTCCGGGGAGTAGAGCAGCGTCTCCACTGCGGCGAAGCCGGGCACCACGTGGTCTACCGCCTGCATAAAATGGAGGATATTCACCAGGGCCCGGTAGGGCATGGCGGAGGTGATGTCCCCCGCCACGGCGTCGGGCAGGGTGGGCCGCAGGTTGGAGCGGGAGAGCTCCTCCTGCCAGGTGCGCTTGCCGTCTAAAATATCCCCGTAGCGCTGGACCAGGATGTGCCCCGCCCCCAGCATATTGGTAAGCTCCCCCACCTTTTGGGCGTATTCAATGGGCTGGTCGAAGGGATCGGTAAAGTGGTGGGAACAGAGGATGGCCAGGTTGGTGTTGGGGCTTTTCAGCTCCTTATAGGAGTGGCCGTTTACCACCGCCAGGTTGTTGTCGTAGTTCTCTTGGCTCACAAAGCCCCCGGGGTTCTGGCAGAAGGTGCGCACCTTGTCCTTGAAGGGCCGGGGGTAGCCGATGAGCTTGGACTCGTAGAGGACGTTGTTCACCGTCTCCATCACCTCGTTGCGCACCTCCACCCGGACGCCGATGTCCACCGGGCCGGGGGCGTGGGCGATGCCGTGGCGGGCGCAGAGCTTGTCGAACCAGTCGGCGCCCCGGCGGCCCGCCGCCACAATGGTCTCTTGGGCGTAGACCTCAAACTCCCTCCCGCCTTCGGAGAGGCGGGCCCCAAGGCAAACCCCGTCCCGGAGGATCAAATCGTTGCAGGCGCAGCCAAAGCGCAGCTCCACCCCCTGGTTTTGGAGGTGCCTCTCGATGGCGGCATAGATCTCCTGGGCCTTTTCCGTGCCCAGGTGGCGGATAGGGCAGTCCACCAGCTTGAGCCCCGTCTGGATGGCCCGCTTGCGGATCTCCTTGACGGCCTCCTTCTCCCCCACACCCTCCACATGGGCGTCCGCGCCGAACTCCAGGTAGATGGAGTCGGTGTAGCGGATAAGGGACTCGGCCTGGTCCTCCCCGATGAGCTGAGGCAGGTCGCCGCCCACCTCTGTGGAGAGGGACAGCTTCCCGTCGGAGAAAGCCCCCGCCCCGGAGAAGCCGGTGGTGATGTGGCAGTAGGGCTTGCAGTTCATACACCGGCCTGTCTGGGACTTGGGGCAGCGGCGCTCCTCAATGGCCCGGCCCTTTTCCACCAGCAGGATCTTCTTTTTGCTGCCCCTGCGCAGCAGCTCCAGGGCGGTGAAGATGCCGGCGGGCCCGGCCCCGATGATGAGAATGTCTGTGTTCATGACCATCCACCTTTCAAAGAGATACTAAAACGGGCAAAAAGGGCCGCCTTGGGCCAACTATACCCGTCCCAACGAGCGGGTTATAGTCGGCCCCAAGGCGGCCGGTAGAGACGTTCCCCCAAGGCGGGAACCTATATAACACGTTTGCCGTATACATAGATACCACACCCGGACTCCTTTGTCAAGGGAAAAGGAGAGGTCCTGGTAAAACTTTTCCCAAGGGGGGCGCCCCTTCGCATGGACAGGAGGCCCCGGCTGTGGTATAGTGTAAGGCAAGAAAACTTCACGGGAGGAACGGTTCTATGAAAGTGTTGATGGTAAACGGAAGCCCCCGGGTGGGCGGGAACACCGCCATGGCCCTTTCGGAGATGGAAAAGATCTTTCGGGAGGAAGGGATCGAGACCGAGGTGAGCCAGGTGGGGAACAAGGCCGTCCGGGGCTGCGTGGCCTGCGGCTCCTGCAAGGAGAAGGGCAAGTGCGCCTTCGACGACCTGGTCAATGAAGCGGCCCCGAAATTGGAAGCCGCCGACGGGTTGGTGTTCGGCACGCCGGTGTACTACGCCTCTGCCAACGGGACGCTCGTTTCCTTCCTGGACCGGCTGTTCTACTCCACCTCCTTCGACAAGACCATGAAGGTGGGGGCGGCCCTGGCTGTGGCCCGGCGGGGCGGGGTCTCCGCCACCTACGACGAGCTGAACAAGTACTTCGCCATCGCCGGCATGCCCATAGCCACGGGCCAGTATTGGAACGCCGTCTACGGCGGGGCCAAAGGGGAATCCAAAGAGGACGCCGAGGGGATGCAGACCATGCGCACCCTGGCCCGGAACATGGCCTTCCTCATGAAGTCCATTGCCCTGGGGAAGGAGCAGTACGGAGTGCCGGAGCGGGAGCCCTTCCAGCGGACCAACTTCATCCGGTAAAGGAGCCCATGGGGACCTTTTCCCAAAAGGGAGATTTTCTCCCCCTTGCCCGGCGGTTTTTGTTGCGTTCTCTTTTCGCAAATGCTATACTGAGCGTAAACCGACTCTATTTGGAAAGGGTTTGAACACGTTATGAAGCGGATCGCCATTGTCACCGACAGCAACAGCGGCATCTCCCAGGAGGAGGCCAAGCGCCTGGGGATCTCGGTTCTGCCCATGCCCTTTACCATCGACGGGGAGCTCTTCTTCGAGGACCTCACCATTTCCCAAGAGGAGTTCTACCAGCGGCTGGAGGCCGGGGCCTCTATCTCCACCTCCCAGCCTGCCCCGGGGGACGTGACCGGCCTTTGGGACAAACTGCTTCAGACCCACGACCAGGTGGTGCACATCCCCATGTCCAGCGGGCTCAGCGGCTCCTGCCAGTCGGCCCGCACCCTGGCCATGGACTACGGCGGCCAGGTGGAGGTGGCGGACAACCAGCGCATCTCCGTGACCCTGTGGCAGGCGGTGATGGACGCCATGGTCCTGCGGGGCCAGGGCCTGGACGCCGGGGCGATCCGGGAGACTTTGGAGGCCCGCCGGGCCCAGTCCAGCATCTACATCTCCGTGGAGACCCTGAAATACCTGCGCAAAGGGGGGCGGATCACCCCGGCCGCCGCGGCTTTGGGCACGGTGCTCAACGTAAAGCCGGTGCTGCAGATCCAGGGCGGGAAACTGGACGCCTATGCCAAGGTCCGGGGGAAGAAAGCCGCCCGCCAGACTATGATTGACGCCATCCGCAAGGACATGGAAACCCGGTTCCCAAAGGAGTGGGCCGACGGCTCCCTGCAGCTGGAGGCCGCCTATTCCGGCAACCCGGAGGAGGCCAAGGACTGGAAAAAGGAGCTGCGCAAGGCCTTTGGAGGCCGGCAGGTGGACATGGCCCCCCTCCCTTTGAGCGTGGCCTGCCACATCGGCCGGGGAGCCCTGGCGGTGGGCTGCTCCGTGGCGGTGGGCTGAAACAGACAGAGGTTCCCGTCCTTTTCCGGGGACGGATTTCCAATCTGCAAGAAAAAAGGGACAGCGCTGCTGTCCCTTTTTTGCCGCCGCTTTTCGATTTTGACAAACCCGCCCGGGACAAGCCAAAGGGCCGGGCCGGCCGGCGCCGTGAAGCGTCCGAGGGGGAAGTGTCTTGATATCAAAACTCGTTCCTCGGTAGTATTGTCGTAGTAATAGGGGGGCTGTTTCTCGAACTTATGCCGGGTTATGCCCGGATTTTCGGGTTTTTGCAGGAAGTGGCCTTGTCTTTCAATAAAAAAGCCTTGATTTATGCGGCTTTCAGAGGGCAGGAACAGAGCAAGTAGTATCATATCCCTCGAAAGCGTAAAAAAACTGTTCTATCGTTCCATGCGGTATAGAAAAAGCGGACAAGAGGTTTTTGACCTCTTACCCGCTTTTCATTGCAACCTGTCTGCCAGCCGTTAAGTTAGTTTGTTTTCAAACCTTCCTTATCGGTGGTTGACACAGCGACACACGCTCCCTTTTTTACAGTTTTTCTGTACTTTGTTGGCATGGTAGAAAAATACAGGACAGAGCAGCCACACGATATTGTTACATATTCAAATTATAGTATTATTTCTCTCTGTGTTCTGAATAATTTAGATATTATTGTCAAAGAAATTTAAGTTTTTC
>CALWIE010000104.1 GCA_944380625.1 uncultured Clostridia bacterium | reverse complement strand
ATCTTTGTGCCGGTGGTCATCGCCATTGCCCTGGTGGAGGCGGCGGTGTGGCTGTTTGTGGGAGCGGACTTTGAATTCGCCCTGTCCAACGCCATCTCCGTGCTGGTCATCTCCTGCCCTTGCGCCCTGGGACTGGCCACGCCGGTGGCCATTATGGTGGGCACGGGAAAAGCGGCGGAAATGGGCATCCTCATCAAATCCGCTGAAAGCCTGGAAAACCTCCACAACGTAGACACCATCGTCCTGGATAAGACCGGCACCATCACCTCCGGCCATCCCGCGGTAACAGACGTCTTGGTGCTGGCCCCCGGCCAGCCGGAGGAGGAGTTCCTCCGGGAAGCTGCCGCCGTGGAGCTGGGCAGCGAACACCCCCTTGCCCAGGCTGTGGTGGAGCGGGCCCGTGGGGCCGGGCTCTCCCTGCCTGGGGCGGACTCCTTCGAGGCAGTGGCGGGCCGGGGCGTCCGGGCGCGGATCGGCGGGAAGGATTATCTGGCGGGGAACCTGGCCTTTTTGGAGGAAAACCGACTGCCCGCCACTGCGGAAGAGCGCGCCTCTGCTCAGGCGGCGGTAGGCCGCCTAGCCAAGGAGGGAAAGACCCCGCTGCTCTTTGCGAGGGACGGGAAGCTGCTGGGAGCCATCGCTGTGGCGGACACCATCCGGGAGACGAGCCGGGCGGCCATCAGACGGTTTCAGGAGATGGGCCTGCAGGTGGTAATGCTCACCGGGGACAACCAGATTACGGCAGAAGCCATCCGTCAGGAGCTGGGCATCGAGAAGGCCATCTCCGACGTGCTCCCCACTCAGAAAGAGGCCCACATCCGGGCGCTGCAAGAACAGGGCCACAAGGTGGCCATGGTAGGGGACGGCATCAACGACGCCCCAGCCCTGACCCGGGCGGACATCGGCGTCGCCATTGGGGCGGGGACGGACATTGCCATTGAATCCGCCGACGTGGTGCTGATGAAGGACTCCTTAGACGATGTGGCCAACGCCATCGACCTGAGCCGGGCCGTGGTGCGGAACATCCACATGAACCTGTTCTGGGCGTTCTTTTACAACATCCTGGGCATCCCCCTGGCAGCAGGGGCGCTGTATCCGGCTTTCCAGCTGCGCCTGAGCCCCATGATCGGCTCCGCCGCCATGAGCCTGAGCTCGGTGTGCGTGGTGACAAACGCCCTGCGGCTGCGGTTTTTTAAGGCCAAAGCCGCCGTAAAACCGGAAGAGGCCACTCCCTCGGGAGGGGTTTCCCATAGAGAAGCAGAAACTATCCGCCCACCGGCCCCCCAAGGGCCGGAAACACAGAAAGGAAGGATCTCCATGAAAAAAGTATTGATCGTAGACGGCATGATGTGCGCCCACTGCCAGGCCCACGTGCAGAAGGCCCTGTCCGGTGTTCCGGGGGTCGCGGAGGCAGTGGTGGAGCTGGAGAGCAAAAAGGCCACCGTCACCCTGGAAAAAGACGTGCCCGACCAGGTTTTGATGGACGCGGTCACCGAGGCGGGCTACACCCCCATCAGCTGCCAGGAGGCCTGAGCCCCTCAAAACAAGCCTTGACGGGGCCTGTCAAACAGGGTATAATACTTTTCGGCAAAAAGGGATGCGGTGCCTTTCTGGCGCCGCATTTTTATGGAATGCTGAAATTGAAGGAGTAGGATCCATGTACCAACTTTTAAAGCAGGAGGGCGCCGCCCGCCGGGGGACGTTTGAGACGGTCCACGGCACCGTGCAGACCCCCGCCTTTATGAACGTGGCTACCGCCGGGGCCATCAAGGGGGCTGTCTCCGCCTATGACCTAAAGGACCTCCACTGCCAGGTGCAGCTGTGCAACACCTATCACTTGCACTTGCGCCCTGGCGACGAGACGGTGAAAAAACTGGGAGGCATCCGCAAGTTCACCGGCTGGGAGGGACCTGTCCTCACCGACAGCGGCGGGTTCCAGGTGTTCTCCTTGGCAAAGCTCCGGAACATCAAGGAGGAAGGGGTCACCTTTGCCTCTCACGTGGACGGCCGCAGGATTTTCATGGGCCCGGAAGAGAGCATGAGGATCCAGTCCAATCTGGGCTCCACCATCGCCATGGCCTTTGACGAGTGCGTGGAGAACCCGGCCACCTACGAATACGCCAAAGCCTCCTGCCAGCGCACCGCCCGGTGGCTGGAGCGCTGCAAAAAGGAGATGGCCCGCCTCAACAGCCTGGAAGGTACGGTCAACCCCCGCCAGCTGCTGTTTGGCATCAACCAGGGCTGCACCTTTGCGGACCTGCGGGTGGAGCACATGAAGCGCATTGGGGACATGGATCTGGACGGCTACGCCATCGGCGGCCTGGCGGTGGGGGAGCCCACGGAGGAGATGTACCGGATCATCGAGGCGGTGGAGCCTTACATGCCCCAGGGGAAGATCCGCTATCTCATGGGCGTGGGGACCCCTCTCAATATCCTGGAGGCGGTCCGACGGGGCGTGGATCTGTTCGACTGCGTCATGCCCAGCCGCAATGCCCGTCACGGCCACGCCTTCACCTGGGAGGGCTGCCGGAACCTTTTAAACGCCAAATACGAGCTGGACGAGGCCCCCTTGGACGAGGAGTGCCAGTGCCCGGTGTGCCAAAAGTTTACCCGGGCGTACATCCACCATCTGTTTAAAGCCGGCGAAATGCTTGCCATGCGCCTGACGGTGATGCACAACCTCTATTTCTATAACCACCTGATGGAGGAGATCCGCTCCGCTTTGGACGAGGGGCGCTACGAAGCTTTTTACCGGGAACACGCCGAAGCCTTGGGCAGGCGGATTTAACGGGAAAAGTTTCCGGTTTGGCTTGCAAGTTTCACCCATTCTTGTTATAATCTAAACATTAACTCGGAGGTGCAATGACAAAATGAATCAGTTCATGACCCTTGATACCGCTTCTGGCATGGGCGGCATGCCCACCATTGTGATGCTTTTGGTGTACGCCGTCTTTATTGTGGCCCTGTACTTTATCTTCTTCCGGCCGCAGAGCAAGCGGAAAAAGAAAGAAGCCGAAATGCGCAAGAACGCCCAGGTGGGGGACGAGGTCACCACCATCGGCGGCATTTGCGGCAAGATCGTCGCTGTAAAAGAGGAGACGGACTCCATTGTGATTGAAACCGGCAGCGACAAGGCCCGGATCCGCATCAAGCGCTGGGCCATTGGCAGTGTGGACACCGTCCACGAGGAGGAGCAGGCTTCCTCCTAAAAAGAATATAGGCCGGCGAGAGGGAAGAGGCAGTTTGCCTCTTCTTTTTTGTCTTTTTTCCCCCGGGCACGCATAGAAATGAAAAAAGAAAGGGGGAGAGACAATGGCCAGAAAGCTCAAGGGGATTCTTTTCGCCCTGGCGGCGGCCTGCGCAAGCGGCGCAGCGTTGCTGTGTGCAGGGGCGCTGGTAATCGACAAAACGGGATGGCTGCCCCAAGGGGCGGTCCTCGAAGTGGCTGTGACCGCCATTTTATGTACGGCGGCCTTTCTAGGAGGGCTGCTCGGCGCAATGTTTGCCAGGGAGAAAGGGGCGCTGGTAGGCGGAGCTTGCGGCCTGATCCTAGTTGCAGCACTGGCTCTGGGAACGTGGGCTCTTCAGGGGACGGCGGTCACCCTGGGAGGCGCCGCCCGTTTGGGGGGCGTCCTGCTCGGCGGGTGCCTGGGAGGAATCCTGGGAGTAAACCGCAAAACGCGAGTGAAATTTTAAACGCCAGTAAAGAGGGAAAATGCGTACGGCTTGCCGTGCGCATTTTTATACACGCAATAATTTGTGGGTGGACATAAGCTTAAAACAGAAAAAATACATTTGTTTACATAATCAAAAATACATAAAATCTCGAAGTTAAAATAACTTTGAAAAAATATCCGCATTTCCCTTGCAAAATCCGAAGTTTTGTATTATAGTATATATTCACAGGGGGAGCGTGGGGCTTCGGCTTTCCCAAAAAGGAAAAAGAGGCCCTCTAAAAGGGACAAAGCCTTAAAAAACCTGGAATTTTTCAAGTATTTCCCCACTCCTCAAACACAAGATATGCCCCCTGTGCCGGGTGTGCGGCCGTATATTTTGGGGAATCGGCCTCTGACCGCCCTTCGTTATTTCAGACAATTCTCTGGAATTTCCCTCCTTTTTTTCCTCTGTATCCACAAAGAGCTCTTCGGGCAGCAGAGGAAAGAAAACGCAACTTAAGTTTCTAATAAAAAAGATCACTTATTCATTTTTTACAAGTTGTGAATACCGGCCCTTCCCGGCTCATAGTATGGGGAACAGAAGCTCGTTCATCCTGCTTGTCGAGGAAGTGTCTGCATGAAAGAACATGGAAAAGGCTTCTCCGCCTCAAAAATTCTCCTTCCACAGGGAGAGGCTCCCTCCTGGGAGCGCTTTTTTCAGCGAAGGCCCCTCTTGCTCCTTTTGCTGCTTCTTGCGGCAGGCGCCGCAGCTGGTTCTGCCGCCGCTGTGTTTGGGGAATTGTTCCAGGGGCGCTGGCTTTTTCCCCTGCGTTTTTCTGGGATCCCTCCCTTGGGGTCCGGATACGCCTCTTGTTTTACCACTCTTTTGTTTCATGCGCTGATTGGCCTTTCTATCTTGTTCCTGTTGGGCATCACTGCTTTTGGAATCGCTGCGGTGCCCGCGTTTCTCTTTTTTCAGGGATTCGCCGTGGGAGTTGGCGCCTCCTCCTTTCTGTGGGAGGGAGCCCTGAAAGAGTTTTGCTGGTCCGCGTTGGTATATACGCCTGCTGCCGCCGCCACGGGGACGCTGTTCCTGCTGTTTGGCGTGCGGGCGCTGGTTTTTTCCCACCGTTTGGCAAAGGCCGGTTTTTCCTCCCAGGAAAGGCGGCTGGATCTAAAAGTTTACTTTCAGGATTTTCTCCTGTTTTTAAGCTTGGCGGCGGGCGTCTCGCTGCTGGCTTCCCTGCCGGCTGCGGTCTTTGGGTTATTTTTGTGAGTGGAAGAAGAGGGTATCATGAACGACTATTATTCTTTGTTCAGCGATTACTTGATCAATCAAAAAGCCAATTCAGCCAACACCCGGGAGTCCTACCTCCGGGACACGCTGTACTTTTTGGAGTATCTGTCTGAGCTGGGCGTGTCTCCCGTGGAGGCGGACGAGCAGGTGATCCGGGAGTATGTGGAGCACCTGCACCAGTTGAAGCGTTCGCCCACCACCATTTCCCGAAACTTGGCTTCGGTGCGCTGTTTTTATAAGTTCCTCGTCTTCCGGGGGGAGATGGACCGCAACCCCGCCAAAGGCATCAAGCTGGAAAAGGCGGAGAAGAGGCTGCCCCAGGTGCTCTCCGGGGAAGAGATCGAGCTGCTCTTGTCCCAGCCGGACATCACCGAACCCAAAGGCTGCCGGGACAAGGCCATGCTGGAGCTGCTGTACGCCACGGGCATCCGGGCGTCGGAGCTTATCAATCTGAATATCAAAGACCTGAACCTCCGGTCTGGGGTGCTGTACTGCCGGGGAAGCAAGGGGGTGCGCTCCATTCCCATCTACCCCTCTGCGGTGGTGGCGGTTTCCGACTACATCTACCGGATGCGGGGGCTGATCACCAGCCCGGAGAGCGGCAACGCCCTCTTTGTGAATTTGAACGGGGGACGTCTGACTCGCCAGGGCTTCTGGAAGATCGTCAAGGGTTACGCCACAGAGGCCGGGATCACCAAGGAGATCACCCCTCACACCCTGCGCCACTCTTTCGCCCTGCATCTGCTGGAAAACGGCGCTTCCGTAAAGGACATTCAAACCATGATGGGCCATGCGGACATTTCCTCCACGCAGGTGTATGTGCAGCTGTTGGACAACCATGTAAAGCAGGTCTACGACCACTGCCACCCCAAGGCCAAGCTGGGGTGAGGACAAGCATAAAAAGAGCGGCGAGAATGCCGCTCTTTTTGCGTTCCGGGAATTTTTCAGCCCTCATCCTTTGATGGCTTCTTTTGTGGGGGGGGTGGCGAAACCTTAGCCAGAGGGTTCGCGTTGATCGCCGCCTCCATCTGGTTGCTGGAGGTGTGGGTGTAGATCTCGGTGGTGGCC
>CALWIE010000103.1 GCA_944380625.1 uncultured Clostridia bacterium | reverse complement strand
GGGGAGGACCTTCCGGCGGCCCAGGCCGCCATGGACCAGGCGGACGTCCTCTTGGACTGCGTGTTCGGCTTCAGCTTCCGGGGGGAGCTCTCCGGGACGGCTGCCCGGCTGCTGGGGTATGCGGGAGGCCTATCCTGCCTGAAGATCTCCGCCGACCTGCCCAGCGGGGTGGAGTGCGACACGGGCCGGGTCTGCGCCGGGGCCTTCCGGGCGGACGTGACCGTGACCTTCACCGGAAAAAAGCCCGCCAACGCAAGCTATCCCGCCAAGGAGTTCTGCGGGGAGACGGTGGTCCGCCAGGTGGGGGTCCCGGCCGCCCTGGCCGAAGGGGCCCAGACCCGCTTTTTCGAGACGGACGCCGCCTATCTGCCGGCCCTGCTCCGGGCTCCCGACCCCCAGAGCAACAAGGGGGACATGGGCAGGCTTTTGCTGGTGTGTGGCAGCTGGGGCATGGCGGGGGCCTGCGTCATGGCGGCCCAGGCGGCCCTGCGCTGCGGCGTGGGCCTGCTGCAGATCGCCGTGGAGGAGCGGCTCTATCCCCTGGTCGCCCAGGCGGTGCCCCAGGCGGTGTACCTGGTGCTGGATTGGGAAAACCGCCGGGCGCAGAGCGAGCGCGCCCTTTCGGAGGCCCTGGGCCGGTGCACCGCCTGCGTGGTGGGCTGCGGCCTGGGGGACCGGGCGGAGCTTTTGTGCCCGGCGGTCTTCTCCCAGTGCCAGAGGCCCCTAGTGGCCGACGCGGACGCCCTGAATTTCCTCAGCCGGCGCCCTGAGTACCTGGAGGGGGCGGAGTTCCCCCTGGTGCTCACCCCCCATCCCGGGGAGATGGCCCGCCTTTGCAGCGACACCATCCCGGAGATCCAGTCAGACCGGCTGGGGGCCGCCCGGCAGAAGGCCCGGGACACCGGCGCGGTGGTGGTGCTCAAGGGGGCGGCCACCGTCATCGCCGGCCCCGACGGCCGCTGCGCGGTGAACCCCACCGGGAACCCGGGCATGGCCAAGGGGGGCAGCGGGGACGTGCTGGCGGGCATGACCGGAGCCCTTTTGGCCCAGGGGGTCTCTCCCTTTGACGCCGCCGTGGCGGCGGCCTACCTCCACGGCATGGCCGGGGACCTGTGCGCCCGGCGCCTCACCCAGCGGGCCATGCTGCCCACGGACCTGCCGGACGCCCTGCCCGAGGTGTTCCGCCGGCTGGGGTAAAAAAGACTTCCCCTTTTCAGTGCCCGCATGGGGCGGGGCGGCGCCGCATACAATGGCAGGAAAAGTCCGGTCCTTTACAGGAGGGGCAAACTCTGATATAATTACAAAATTACCCTGTGGGACTATCTTTTGGAATGTGGGGAATGGCAGTGTACATTTATCTTTGGTGTTTTTTCCTGTTTGCCTTTTTGGGCTGGTGCGCCGAGGTGGCCTTTGCCGCCGTGCGGGAGAGGCGCTTTGTCAACCGGGGCTTTTTAAACGGGCCCCTGTGCCCCATCTACGGCATTGGGGTGGTGCTCATCGACTTTTTGATGGCGCCCTTTGGGCGCAACCTCACCAGCCTGCTCATCGGCTCCATGTTTTTGGGCTCCGCCCTGGAGTGGCTGGCGGGCTTCCTTTTGGAGAAGCTCTTTCACCAGAAGTGGTGGGACTACTCCGACCAGCCCCACAACCTAAACGGCTACATCTGCCTGCGGTTCAGCGTCCTGTGGGCCTTTGCCGGGGCCCTGGTGGTGCGCTACATCATGCCCGCGGCCTGGCGGCTGTTCTCCCTGATCCCCCGGCCCCTGGGCTGGGTGCTGCTGGGGGCGCTGGGGGCCTTGTTCCTGGCGGACTTTGTGGTGACGGCTGTGGGCCTGGTGGGCCTCAACCGGAAGCTGCGGAACCTGGAGTACGTCACCAGCCGGCTGCGGATGGGCTCGGATAAGCTGGGCGCGGACCTCTCCCACGGGGCCATGGCCCTCCACGACCGCCGGGGCGCCCTGAAGAAGGCCCTGGAGAAGGACTGGCAGCGGGAGGCCGCCCGCCTGAAGGTGAAGTACGAGGAGAACCTGCGGCAAAACTGGCTGCGCCGCCGGCTTTTCAAGGCCTTCCCGGACCTGCGGGTGCTCCGGCACAACGAACAGCTGGAGGAGCTGCGCCAGAATGTGGACGCCCTGCGCCGCCGCTCTTGGGAGCGGATGCGCAAGCGCGACGAGGCCGCCCGGGCCGCCTACGAGTCCTCCCTTGCCCCGGGGGAGGAGCGGCCCTTCGCCTTTGGCCTGTGCTACTCGAAGCTCTTCTGGATCTTCATGGTGGGAACCGTGGTGGGCTTTGTGCTGGAGACGGTCTACATCCTGCTGCGCATCCACAAGCTGGAGATGCGGGCGGGGTTGGTGTTTGGGCCCTTTATCCCGGTGTACGGCCTGGGGGCGGTGGTCATCACCCTGCTGCTGTACCGGATGTACAACCAGAAGGACATCATGATCTTCCTGGCCAGCATGTTCATCGGCGGGGCCTTTGAGTACCTGTGCAGCTTTGCCCAGCAGGCGGTGTTCGGCACGGTCTCCTGGGAGTACAGCGACACCCCCCTGAACGTGGGAGGCCGCACCAATTTGATGTACGCCTTTTTCTGGGGCATTTTGGGGCTGGTGTGGGTCAAGGACCTGTACCCCGCCCTCTCCCGGAAGATTCAGAAGATCCCCAAAAAGGTGGGCCGCCCCCTGACCGTTGTGGTCACGGTGCTGATGGCGGCGGACATCCTCCTCTCCGCCGGGGCGGTGTACCGCCAGAGCCAGCGGGTCAACGGCATCCCCGCCACCAACGTGGTGCAGGAGTTTTTCGACAACTTCTTCCCCGACGAGTACCTGGAGTTCGTCTACCCCCGCATGGAGTACGTGGGCAAGCCGGAGCTCCCCGCCCCGCCCCGAAATCCCTGAATAAAGGCAGAAAAAAGCCGCCCCATTCCGGGACGGCTCTTTTTTCTTGCAGAGGGGACCGGGGCGGCCGCCCCGGCAAGGCCGGCTCACACCCGGAACATCAGGTCCCCATAGGAGGGGTAGGGCCAGCAGTCGGAGGCCACGTTTACCTCCATCTGGTCCACCACAGCCCGCAGGGCCTCCATGGCGGGGATGACCGTGTCCTTGTAGTAGGTGGCGGTGGTGAGGGCGTTTTGGCTTTCGGTCTTGCGGTTGGCCAGGTCCGCGTCCAGGGCTTCCACCAGGTCGAAGGCCTCGTCCAGCAGGCCGGAGAGCTTCTCGATGAGGGCGGTTTCGGCCTTGCAGGGCAGCCCCGGCACCGCCGCCTTCTGGGCGGCCGCGGCCTGGGCCAGGGTGGCGATGTACCCGCTCACCGCCGGCAGAATGTCTCGCCGGACCATGCCGCTCAAGGTCAGGGCCTCGATATTCAGGGTCTTGGAGTACTCCTCCATAATGGTCTCGTAGCGGGCCTCCATTTCCGCCTCGGTGTAGATTTTGTGGGAGGTGAACAAGGCCACGTTTTTGCTGTCCAGATACCGGGGCAGGGCGTCCACGGTGGTGGAGAGGTTCAAAAGCCCCCGGCGGGCGGCCTCCTCCTGCCAGGCGGCGGAGTACCCGTCCCCGTTGAAGATGATGCGCCCGTGCTCCTTCATCACCCGCCGGACGATTTTGCGCACATCCCGCTCCAGGTCGCTGGACCCCTCCAGCTCGTCGGCGAACTGGCGCAGCTCCTCGGCGGCGATGGTGTTGAGCATGATGTTGGGGCAGGCGATGGAGATGGCCGAGCCCAGCATCCGGAACTCGAACTTGTTGCCTGTGAAGGCGAAGGGGGAGGTGCGGTTCCGGTCGGTGGTGT
>CALWIE010000102.1 GCA_944380625.1 uncultured Clostridia bacterium | reverse complement strand
GCGTCTCCCAGAGGCAGCTCGATGTCGCCGCTGTCAAACACGGCGATGTCCAGCAGATCCCTGTCCTGATAGGGACTGTAACTCTCAATGCCGTAGGACTCCCGGCGGATGGCGCTGCTGCCAAACCGGGAGCCGGGCCGGTAGGAGGTGGTGGAGTCAAAGGGCGCGCCAAACAGAACAGTGCCGGCCTCCTCCCATTCCTTGTCGCAGCAGAGAAAGGTCTCCATATTTTTACTCAACATGCTTCAACAGCTCCTCCACATAGGCGGGAATATAGAAGGCCCCTTTGTGCAGGGTGGTGGTGTAATACCGGCAGGGAATGCCCCGCATGTTCCACCGGGTCTCGTCCAGGTCCTTCAAGGGATGGTACTTTTTCGAGGCAAAGCCAAACAGCCAGTGGCCCGAGGGATAGGTGGGAATGTGGGCCTGGTACACCTTTCTGATGGGAAAGCTCTCCACAATGTTCTTGTGAGCCCGCTGGCAGGCGGCGGCGTCCCCAGGGTAGAAGGGGCTTTCGTGCTGGTTGATGAGAATCCCGTCCTCCTTCAAGGCCTTGTAGCAGTTGCCGTAAAACTCCCGGGTGAACAGACCCTCCCCAGGGCCGAAGGGGTCGGTGGAGTCCACAATGATCAAATCGTACTCGTCCTCCTGAAAACGGACAAACTTCAGCCCGTCCTCATAGTGAATGGTAAGCCGGGGGTCCTCCAGGCGGCAGGCAGTTTTGGGAAGGTACTTCTTGCACACCTCCACCACCAGGGGGTCGATCTCCACCATATCGATGTGCTTCAAATCCTGATACTGGACCAGCTCTCGGATGACACCCCCATCCCCCGCGCCAATAACCAGCACCTTTTCCACATGGGGATGCACCGCCATCGGCACATGGGTAATCATCTCGTGATAGATGAACTCGTCCTTTTCCGTCAGCATCATGTAGCCGTCCAGGGTGAGAAACCGGCCAAACTCCGGGGAGTCGAACACATCGATGCGCTGAAACTCGCTTTTCCCGCTGTACAGCTGCCGGTCCACCCGAATGGACAGCTTTACATGGGGCGTGTGCATTTCGGAAAACCAAAACTCCATGGGTCAATACACTCCCTTCAACACGTTCAGGCGGCGGATGTCCGGGTCCTCGGGACCGGTCATGCTGCACCCCTTTTCCTTGGCGTACTGGATATACCGCACAATCTCCGGGGTGATCCGCTCCCCCGGAGCCAAAATGGGAATCCCCGGCGGATAGCACATGACAAACTCGCTGCACACATGCCCGGCGGATTCCGCCAGTGGCAGGCTGGTCTTTTCCGCGTAGAAGGCGTCCTGGGGGGACAGCACCACCTCCGGGTCGATGTACTCCTGGCGCATCAGGCCGGCGGCGTCGGGCTTTCCAAAGCGGCGGCGCACCTCTGACAAGGCGCTGACCAGCCGCTCGATCTCCCGGGGCCTGTCTCCAATGGACAGATAGGCCAAAAAGTTGCCCAAATCCCCAAACTCAATCTGAATGTCGTACTCGTCCCGCAAAAGGTCGTAGACCTCAATGCCGGCCAAACCCACATTCAAGGTGTTCACCGAAAGCTTGGTCCTGTCAAAGTCAAAAACGCTGTCCCCGTTTATCAGCTCCTTGGAGAAGGCGTAATAGCCCCCAATGCGGTTGATCTCCTCCCGGGCGTAGTCCGCCAGTTTCACCACCTGGGCAAAGGCCTCCCTGCCCCGAAGGGCCAGGTTCCGCCGGGAAATGTCCAGGCTGGACAGCAGCAGGTAAGAGCCGGAGGTGGTCTGGGTCAGGTTGATAATCTGCCGCACATGCCCCTCCTGCATGGCGGGGCCGCAGAGCAGCAGGCTGCTCTGGGTCAAACTGCCCCCGGACTTGTGCATGGACACGGCGGCCATATCCGCCCCCGCCGCCATAGCGGACAGGGGCAGCTCGTCGCTGAAATAGAAGTGGGTTCCGTGGGCCTCGTCAGCCAGGCAAAGCATGCCGTGGTCGTGGGCCATTTTCGCGATGGCCTTCAAATCGGAGCAAACGCCGTAGTAGGTGGGATTGTTCACCAGCACCGCCTTGGCGTTGGGATGCTTCTTGATGGCGGTCTCCACATCCTCCCGGCGCATGCCCAGAGGAATGCCCAGCCGGTCGTCGCAGGCCGGGTCCACATAGACAGGCACGGCGCCGCACAGCACCATGGCCCCCATAACGCTTCGGTGAACGTTTCGGGGCAGGATGATCTTCTCCCCCCGCTTGGCCACGGACAAAATCATGGCCTGCACCGCCGAGGTGGTGCCCCCCACCATCAAAAAGGCGTGGGCGGCCCCAAAGGCCTGGGCCGCCAGCTCCTCGGCCTGGCGGATGACGGAGACCGGGTGGCAGAGGTTGTCCAGGGGCTTCATGGAGTTTACATCCATGGAGACGCACTTTTCCCCCAAAAGCTCCGCCAATTCCGGGTTGCCCCGGCCCCGTTTGTGTCCAGGCACGTCGAAGGGCACCACCCGGCGTTTTTCAAACTCTTGCAGCGCCTCATAAATGGGGGCGCGTTCTTGTGAAAGCATCGAAATTCCCCCCTGACACAAAATAGCCGGCAAGCGGGCAGAGGCATTCGCCCCGGGCTAGAAGATGTTCCGCCCGCTGAAGATCTCGATCATCTCCCGCCGCAGGTTCTGCATGATCTCCAGCCGCACCCGGGGCGGCAGCTCGTACACGTCGGTGTTGAACAGGTAGTTTTGCAGGTCGATGTCCTTGACCATCATCTTGGTGTGGAAGAGGTTTGCCTCGTACACGTTGATGTCCACCGCATCGTACCGCCGGAGGGTGTCCGGGTCGATGTAGTTTTGGATGGAGGCGATCTCGTGGTCCAAAAAGAGCTTTTTCCCATCCAGGTCCCGGGTGAAGCCCCGCACCCGGTAATCCATGGTGATGATGTCCGAGTCGAAGGAGCCGATGAGATAGTCCAGGGTGGAAAGGGGGGTGATCTCCCCGCAGGTGGCCACGTCGATGTCCACCCGGAAGGTGGCAAGGCAGGTCTCCGGGTGGTACTCCGGGTAGGTGTGGACGGTGACATGGCTCTTGTCCAGGTGGGCCAGCTGGGTCTCCCCGGCGGGCACCATGGAGCCCTCGGCGATCAAGATGGTCACCGAGGCCCCCTGGGGGTCGTAATCCTGCCGGGCGATGTTCAGCACCTTGGCGCCGATCATATCCGTCAGGGTGGTGAGGATGTTGGTCAAGCGCTCGGAGTTGTACTGCTCGTCGATATAGGCGATGTAATCCCGCTGCTCCCGGGGCGTTTTGGCGTAGCACACGTCGTAGATGTTGAAGCTCAGCGCCTTGGTCAAATTGTTGAAGCCGTAGAGTTTTAATTTTTCTCCCATACCCCAAACCCCTTTTCCGAAATGCAAAAGTAAAAAAAGCGGCGCGCACAAAGCGCACCGCTTGTAAGGCTTCCAGTGTGAACCGCAGGACGCGCGGGCCCTCTCCCGCGCAGGGCGCAGGGGCGTCCACTTTGGTTTCCAGTGCAAATACTCACTTTTACCACGCTTATTGACCTTTTACAAGTTGATGCGCAGCACCTGCGCTGGTTATAAAGTGACCAACTTATAAAATTGAGCTTCTAACTCAATCAATAACGACAAGCGGCTGCGCCGAACCCTTTCGCGGCGGCCCCTGTCCATCGGCAGTTGACCCGGCTGTCCGTATGGCCTTGACCCAGGGTCCCTGGGTGGTCTTAGAGAAAATATTTGCATGGATTTTTCAAACTATCGTCCCATGACAAGTTAAGTATATCGGGAAACCCGCCGGTTGTCAAGCCGAAGATTCTCAGGGGCCCATCTCCCCGGGGCCGTCCCCCTCCCCGGGGGCCACCCGCACGGGCACGCCGTTTACCTCCACGCCCCCCTCGGCCCGGATGAGGATATACCCCGCCCCGTCGATGATGCGGGTCTCCACCAGGTCCCCCCGCTCCGGGTTCACCCGGATGGACACGTCCGGGGTGCAGACCTCCAGCTTCTTTTTGTCCACCAGGTTCTGGGGGGAGAGCCGGGCGTCCGGGCCAAACTCCTCCTCGAACCGCTGGGCAAAGGCCTCCCGGGGAACCTCCCCCACGCCGCTTGCGGAGAGCACCTGCTCCAGGGCGCCCTTGGAGAGCACCAAGGGCTCGGGGTCCTTGCTCTCCTTGTGCTCCTGCATCAGCCCCAGCAGGTTCTCCTGCACCGACTGGACCACCTCCAGGCTGCAGTCCTCCTCCAGGGTGTCCGCCAAAAGGGACTGGAACGCCTCTTTTTGGGCGTCCGCCGGCGGGGGCAGCTCCTGCCGGAACAAGGCGTCCACCAGCTCCTGGTGGTTCTCCCCGGTGTTCTTCGCATAAAACAAGGCCTCGTAGATGTTGGCGCACCGGTCCTCGAAGGCGGGGAACAAAAACCCGCACTCCGGCGGGGAGACCACCCAGTCCACCTCCCGGTTGCGGAAGAGGTTTTCCGGCACCCGGTAGCTCAGGGCGGGCTTTGTCTCCTTCACCGGACAGACGCTGCACAGCAGGTAGGAGTACACCGTGTCCGAGGCGTCTTCCAGGGAACTCCCGTCCTTTCCCCGGTAGGGCACGTCGTAGGAGTCCCAGGCTAGCAGGATGAGGTATCCCCCCTCCAGCCCCAGGGACTCCGCCACCCGCTGGAACAGGGCGCCCACCGCCTCCTCGTCCCGGCACTGGGAGTCCCGCAGGGCCATCAGCAGCCGGTGCTCCTCGCTGTCCACCACCTGGGCGGTGGAAAAGGAGACCGGCAGCAAATTCCGCCCCAGCCCTCCCGACAGGGTGCGCCGCAGCAGGGCCATAAGGTTTTCTCCCTCCTCCTGGGGCAGCAGGGCCAGGGACTGGTCAAACTGGGAGACAAGCTCCCCTTTTTCGCTCACATAGCAGCCCCGCACATGGGTTATGCCGCTCTTTTCCGGTTTGAACCTCCGGCGGATCTCCGCCACTTCTCTCTCGTTCATCGGGTTTCCTCCTCTGTCAGGCGATGCCGTCCATTATAGCGCAAAAAACCCCGGGGCGCAAGAAAGGGCCCGCCGGTTTCCCGGCAGGCCCCCTTGCTTCTTTGCCTTTCCCGGGCCGAGGGGTCACCCCAGGGCCTTGCCGGCGGCCCGCTCCACGGCCAAGCCGGCCTTGTAGCGCTCCATGTAGGCGGCAAAGCCCGCCGCGTCCCGGGGGTCGGGTTCCATCTTGGCTCCGACGGCCCCGGCAAACACCTTTTTCTCCAAATAGACGGGCAAGGCCTCCCCGGGCTCCCGGTTTTTCCGGTAGGCGGCCAAAAGCGCCATGCCCCAGGGGCCGCCCTCCCCGGCGGTCTCCATCACGGCCACGGGCACCCCCAGGGCCCCTGCCAGCATCCGCTGGCCCACCCCCGGGGTCTTGAACAGCCCCCCGTGGCCGTAGAGGGTCTCCAGCCGGACCTGCTCCTTCCCGAAGAGGATGTCCACCATCCCCAGGCGCAGGGCGGCCATGGCCCCATAGAACTGGGCCCGCATGAAGTTCTCCAAGGTGAGGGGGCGCTCCGGCGGGCGGACGAACAGGGGACGGCCCTCCTCCAGGCCGGCCACAGGCTCCCCGGAATAGCAGTTGTAGCTGAGAAGCCCCCCACAGTCCGGCTCCCCCTCCAGGGCCCGGCGGTAGAGAAGCTCGTAGAGCCTGCCCTTTTCCACCGGGCTGCCCGCCGCCTCCAGGACCTGGCCGAACAGTCCCACCCAGGCGTCCAGGTCGGAGGTGCAGGTGTTCACGTGGACCATGGCCACCGGCAGGCCGTCCGGGGTGGTGACCATGTCGATCTCCGGGTACACCTGGGAGAGAGGTTTTTCCAGCACGGCCATGGCGAACACCGAGGTCCCCGCGGACACGTTGCCTGTGCGGGCCCGCACAGAGTTGGTGGCGGCCATGCCCGTGCCCGCGTCCCCCTCCGGGGGGCACAGGGGCACCCCGGGCTCCAGGATCCCGGAGGGGTCCAAAAGCCGGGCCCCCTCCGGGGTGAGGCTGCCCGCCTCCGCCCCGGCAGGCAGCACCTGGGGCAGGATGTCCCGAAGCTTCCAGGGGTAGCCCTTAGGGGCCGCCAGCCGGTCGAAGCGCTCTACCATCCCCTGGTGGAAATCGCAGGCGGCGCTGTCGATGGGGAACATGCCCGAGGCCTCCCCCACCCCTAGCACCCGGCGCCCGGTGAGCCGCCAGTGGACATAGCCCGCCAGGGTGGTCAGATACCCCAGCCGGGGCACGTGTTCCTCCCCCCGGCGGATGGCCCGCCACAGGTGGGCGATGCTCCAGCGCTGGGGGATGTTGAACCCGAAGAGCTCTGTCAGCTCCCGGGACTCCTCTTCGGTGATGGTGTTCCGCCAGGTGCGGAACTCCGTCAGCTGCCTCCCCTCCCGGTCAAAGGGGAGATAGCCGTGCATCATGGCGGAAAAACCCAGGGCCCCCAGGCGCCTGAGGGGCTCCCCATACCGGTCCTCCACCTGGCGGGCCAGCTCCCGGTAGGCCCCCTGGATACCCTGCCAGGCCTCCTCCAGGGAATAGGTCCACACCCCGCCCTCCAGGCGGTTTTCCCAGTCCCAGGCCCCACTGGCGATGGGGCTGTGGTCCGGGGCGACAAGCACGGCCTTGATCCGGGTGGAGCCCAGCTCCAGCCCCAGCACGGCCTCTCCCTCCCGGATGGCCCGGGCGGCGTTTTCACGGTCCATTGCGACAACTCCCTCCATGGTCTAGTAGGACTATTGTAGCACATTCCCCTCTTCCGCGCACCGCTAAATTTCCCCTTTTCCCGAAAAATTCCCCAGGGGCGGGGCTTTTCCGATTTTCCCCCGCCTGCACCTTGTGGCGGCGGGGAAAATCTGCTATAATAGAGTCCGGAATGCCGCGAACGCGATCCCCGGGGCCTGCTGTGGGCTCCGGGGGCGCTTGCGGATTGCCAGTATTTTTTGGAAAACAGAAATGGGGGACATTGCGGAATGGGGAATTCCATAGGCTTTGACAACGAAAAATACCTGCGCCTGCAGTCGGAGAAGATCCGGGAGCGGATCCAGCAGTTTGGGGGCAAGCTCTACCTGGAGTTTGGGGGCAAGCTCTTCGACGACTACCACGCCTCCCGGGTGCTGCCGGGCTTTAAGCCGGACAGCAAGGTGAACATGCTGCTGCAGCTGAAGGACCAGGCGGAAATCCTTCTGGTCATCAGCGCCCCGGACATTGAGAAAAACAAGGTCCGGGGGGACCTGGGCATCACCTACGGTGCCGACGTGCTGCGGCTGATCGACGCCTTCCGGGGCATCGGGCTCTATGTGGGCAGCGTGGTGCTCACCCAGTTTGGCGGCCAGCCCGCCGCCGAGGCCTTCCAAAACCGCCTGGAGGCCCTGGGCGTAAAGGTGTTCCGGCACTACACCATCTCCGGCTACCCCTCCAATATCCCCCTGATCGTAAGCGACGAAGGCTTTGGGAAAAACGAGTACGTGGAGACCACCCGCTCCCTGGTGGTGGTCACCGCCCCTGGGCCCGGCAGCGGGAAAATGGCCACCTGCCTCTCCCAGCTGTACCACGAGAACAAGCGGGGCATCCAGGCCGGGTACGCCAAGTTTGAGACCTTCCCCATTTGGAACCTGCCCCTGACCCACCCGGTGAACCTGGCCTATGAGGCCGCCACGGCGGATCTAAACGACGTGAACATGATCGACCCCTTCCACCTGGAGGCCTACGGGGAGACCGCAGTCAACTACAACCGGGATGTGGAGGTATTCCCCGTGCTCAACGCCATTTTGGAGCGGATCATGGGCAAATCCCCCTACAAGTCCCCCACAGACATGGGCGTGAACATGGCGGGCAACTGCGTGGTGGACGACGACGCCTGCTGCGGCGCCGCCCGGCAGGAGATCATCCGCCGGTACTACAGCTCCCTGTGCGCCCACCGCCAGGGCAAGATCGATGAAGAGGAGACCATGAAGATCCAGCTGCTCATGAGCAAGGCCGGCGTCACCCTAGAGGACAGGCCCGTGGTGGCCCCGGTCCGCCGTCTGGCGGAGGAGACCGGCCTGCCCGCCGCCGCCATCCAGCTGCCTGACGGCCGGGTGGTGACGGGCAAGACCTCCACCCTGCTGGGGGCCTCTTCCGCCGCCCTGCTCAACGCCCTCAAGGCCCTGGGCGGCATCCACGACGCCATCCACCTGATCTCCCCCATCGTCATCGAGCCCATCCAGAAGCTGAAGACCGCCCACCTGGGCAGCGTCAACCCCCTGCTGCACAC
>CALWIE010000101.1 GCA_944380625.1 uncultured Clostridia bacterium | reverse complement strand
CATCGGCGCCACCTTTGTGGCGGCAAACTCCATCCCCACTGTGACCCAGCAGCTCTCCACCGTGTTCATCCAGGGCATCTCCAACGCAAGCTCCATCATCACCGGCCACACCTTGGGCCAGGGGGAGTACGAAAAGGCCCAGCGCCAGGGCTTCACCTTCCTGGGGCTGGGGACCGTCATCGGCGTGCTGGCAGGGCTGCTCATCATGGCCATCAGCGGGCCGGTGATCTCCTTCTACGACATCACCTCTGAGACCCAGGGCATCGCTGAGCAGCTGATGCTGGCCGTGGGCTTTATCGTCATCTTCCAGTCCATGAACTCCATCCTGACCAAGGGCGTGCTCCGGGGGGGCGGCGACACCAAGTTCCTCATGGTGGCCGACATCCTGTTCCTGTGGGCGGCCTCGGTGCCCCTGGGGGCCCTGGCAGGGCTCTATTGGGACCTGCCCGCCTTCTGGATCTACACCTTCCTGAAGATCGACCAGATCATCAAGGCCGCGTGGTGCGTGTTCCGGCTCTCCAGCAAAAAGTGGATCAAGCGCATCGAAGCCCGGTAAAACAAGAAGCTCCCGTCCCTCTTCCCGGGATGGGAGCTTTTCTGTTTCAGCGGAAGGCCCGGCGGATTTTCTCCATCTCTTCCCGGCGTTCCACCCAATTTTCCACATACCCGCAGCGGCAGCACACATAGCGGATGACGGGGATTTTCCCAAACAGTGTGCCACGGCTTGTGTAGATATTGTTGCCGCTGGCGTAGCGGCCGGGATGGTCCGGCACCCGGACCATCTCCGAACCGCCGCATTTGGGGCAGCGCCCTGTGTTTTTCATGGCTGTTTTCCCCCTTTCAGAATTCCATCTTCTTGTAGAAGTGGAGCGTCAGGAAGAAGGCACCAACGTACAGCGCCGCCACCACCGCGGCGGCCAGAGGGCCGAACACCGGGGCGTTGCGCTGCACAAAATCAAAGGCGCCCCGGATGGCCTCGTCGCTCCACACCCCCAGGTGGTTCAGGCCGAACAGCACCATGGTGGGCAGGAACACCATGGCCATAAAAACCACCACCACAAAGTTCTGGCCCAGCCTCAGGCACACGGGGATCATCACCGCCTGGACGAACAGGGTCAGGCACAGGAAGACGGGATAGCTCCACACCGGCAGGGGGGACCCCGCCGCCAGGTTGTCCAGGACGATGAGAAGGTTCATCGCCGCCAGGCTGACAAGCCCCGCCAGGTATTTGGAAAGCACCACCTTCATCCGGCTGAGGGGGGAGGCGCACACGAATTTGTTCCAGTTGTTGGCCTTGTCGTAATGGATGGAGTAGGTGGGCACCATGCTCCCCACAGAGACCAGCACCCCCACGGTGGGGCCCATCATCTCCGCCTGGCCGATAATCAGGTTGTACACAATAAACGCCGCCGCGATGAACCCGGTGAGCAGCAGCTCCTTTTTTGCGGAACAGAAGTCCTTATAGAACAACCCCAGCATTTAACCCCTCTCCTTTCCCAAACGCTTCCCCTTGACGGTGTACAGCAAAATGTCGTCCAAGGTGGCTCCCTCCACCGGGAGGCGCCCCGGCATCCGGTACCGCTCCACCAGGGCCGTCACCCCAAACTCGCTTTCCCGGTAGCCCGCCACCGCCTCTGGGGAGAGCTCCCAAAGCTCCTCCCGGGTGCAGCGGTACAGGCCGTAGGTCTCCAGCAGGGCGTCCTTCTCCCCAGTCAGGAGGACCCTCCCCTTGTGGAGGAAGGCGATGTAGTCCGCGATCTTCTCCAGGTCCCCCGTGATGTGGGAGGACAAAAACACGCTGTGGCCCTCGTCCTGGATAAAGTCGTAGAGGATGTCCAAGATGTCGTCCCGCACAATGGGGTCCAGGCCGGCGGTGGCCTCGTCCAGGATCAGCAGCTTCGCCCCGTGGGACAGGGCCGCCGCCAGGGAAAATTTCATCACCATGCCCCGGGAGTAGTCCTTCACCTTCTTGTCCGGGGCGATGTCAAACCGCTGGAGATAGCCGGCGTAGGCCTCTGGGTCCCAGCCCTTGTAGATGCCGGCAAAAGTCCTGCCCAGCTGTTTTGCGTTCATCTCCGGAGGGAAGAAGCCGGCGTCCAGCACCATGCCCACCTCCTCCATCACCGAGCGGTCGGAGAGAGGGTCCCTGCCCAGCAGGCGGATGTCCCCTCCGTCCTTGCGGATGAGGCCCAGCATGGCCTTGATAGTGGTGCTTTTCCCGGCGCCGTTTTCCCCGATTAAGCCCAGGATGCACCCCATGGGTAGGGAGAGGCTGATGTTATCCAGGGTGAAGTGTTTGTACTCTTTGCGGAGTTCCCGCAGTTCCAACGCGTATTCCATGGTCTTCTCCTTTTTTCGTGATGGCCGGGAGGGCTAGCGCTCCTCCCACAGCAGCAACGCCGCCTCCAAAAACTCCTCTTTTTCCATGCCTCCCAGCTGGGCTGCGTGGACGGCGGCCGCCAGGTGGCCCTCCACCTGGCGCAGCTGTTCCTCTTTTAAAAACTCGGCGTTTTTCCCCGCCACAAAGCTGCCCTTGCCGGGAATGGAGGCAATAAACCCCTCCCGCTCCAGTTCCTCATAGGCCCGCTTGGTGGTGATCACGCTGATGCGCAGCTCCTTGGCCAGCAGCCGCATGGAGGGCAGGGCGTCGCCCTCTTGCAGCTCCCCGCCGATGACCAGGGCCTTCACCTGTTCGGCGATCTGCTCGTAGATGGGCTTCCCGCTCTGATTGCTGATGACAATGTGCAAATTGGCACTTCCTTTCCTGGGGCCCGGGCCCCTTTCCCCAGGGCGTCCCCCGGGGAGGTGCAATACTCCCACGCGTTGGAATATTGTATATATACTATATACACACTAAATCCGGTTTGTCAACCCCCTCGGCCTGTTTTTTTGAAAAAAGCTCCGGCCCGGCAGGCCGCCGGAAAAGCCTTTTCCATGAAGCTCACACATTCCCAGGGGGGTTATAAGGAAATTTGTGAAGAGTGTTGCAATTTTTGGGAGAATGAAATATAATAGAAATCGCGAAATGCGCACATGCTTTTTTAATGAGGAAAGGAGTTCTTGCCATCATGAAAGACATCTATCTGCAGCTTTACTCCCTGGGCCAAGAGGCCAGCAAGGACATGGCGGAAAATTTTCGCATCGTGTCCGAGATGGGCTACGCGGGCGTGGAGTTCGCCGGCTCCAACTACGGCGGCCTCTCCGTGGAGGAGATGAAAGCTGCCCTGGCCAAGTATAGCCTGAAGACCCGCAGCGCCCACATGCAGTACGACGCCGTGGAGCGGGATCTCCAGTACCTCCACGACATCGGCGTGGAGTACGCCATCATCGCCATGCACCCCATCGCCGACCACCAGGCCGCCCTGGTGTTTGCCCAGCAGCTCAACGAGCTGGGCAAGAAGGCTGCCGCCCTGGGCATGAAGGTGGGCTATCACAACCACACCCAGGAGTTCAACGTCAGCGAGGGCGAGACCTTCCTGGAGACCCTGCTGAAGAACACCGACCCCGAGAACGTCATCTTCGAGCTGGACTGCGGCTGGGCTGCCGCCGCCAAGGGCAAGGAGAACGTCATCAACGTGCTCACCGAGTACGCCGGCCGCTTCAAGGCCATCCACATCAAGGAAAACAACAAGGTCATCGGGCCCGAGCCCCCCTTTACTCCCGAGCTGTTCGCCGCCCGCCGCGGCATCAACAAGGCCCCCGGCGAGCTGACCGAGGAGGATAAGAAGATCATCGACGAGATGCAGCGCAAGCGCCTGGAGCGGGAGAGCTGGAACTGCCCCACCGGCCAGGGCCTGCTGGACTGGAACGAGATCAAGCAGCTGTGCAACAAGGTGGGCATCGACCTGTTCGTGGTGGAGCGCGAGGCCAGCTACGGCGGCAAGAAGCGCCTGGAGTGCCTGGCTGAGGACGTGAAGTTCCTTCGGGAGAACGTTCAGGACTGATCCCCAAGGACGAGGCCGCAAAAAAGGACATAGGGAAAGCGGGAGCCAAGGCTCCCGCTTTTTGCGTCCCCGGGGGCCGCCGGGAAAGGGCGGCCAGGGCGTCTCCCTGCCCGGACATTCCACAGGCCATTTCCCGCGAAGACAAGAAAAACGGCCCGATCCCTGAGCTTTCAGGAATCGGGCCGTTTCCAGCGTGGTGCGCGAGACGGGACTTGAACCCGTACGTCGTAGACACACGCACCTCAAACGTGCCTGTCTGCCAGTTCCAGCACTCGCGCATAACCAACGCTGACTATTATAGCATCCGGCAGGCCCCTTGTCAAGCTGGGTTTTTTCAAATTTTACCGGAACAGCCCCCGGAAGAAGTCAAACACCCGCCGGCCGTCCACCGTGTCCTCCCGGCGCAGGGCAAAGGCCATCCGCTCCGGGTGCCACTGCACCCCGTAGATCCTCCTCTCCGGCCACTCCGCCGCCTCGGGCACCCCATCCTTTTGGGACGTGGCCGCCAGGCGCAGGCCGCCGCCCAGGGCGTCCAGGGCCTGGTGGTGGGAGCTGTTCACCGGAAACTCCTCCCCGTACAGGGGGTAGAGAAAGCTCTCCCGGGGCACGGTGACCCGGTGGACCCGGTCGCCCAGCTCCGGGTCCCGCTTGTGGTCCCGGGCGGTGGGGATGTCCTGGACCAGGGTCCCGCCCAGGGCCACGTTGAGCATCTGCACGCCCCGGCAGATGCCCAAAATGGGCTTTCCCCGGGAAATAAACTGGGAGACAAGGGCGAGCTCCGCCTGGTCCCGCCGGGGGTCCGGCTCCTCGCTGCCCTTGGGCTCCTGGCCGTAGCGGGCGGGGTCGATGTCCCCCCCGCCGGGAAGCAGCAGGCCGTCGCAGCCCGCCCCCTGGGAGACGTCCAGGGAAAAGCAGGCCTCCATCCCGCTGCCCTCCAGGGCGTTCTTGTAGTTTGCCATCTTCTCCGGGTCCCCGTACACAAAGATCTTCGCCATAAAAAAAACACCGCCTTGTTTTGTGCCGTTATAAAGCCGCGCCCCGCCGCTTGGGGCCTCTGTATTAACTATGCGCCTTTTGGGGAAAATAAGCAAGCCCTTTTTCGCCGGGGCCCCATCTTAAGGGGGGATTTCCCGGCAAAGGCACAGATTTTTATTGCCAAAGCGCCATTTTTTGCTATAATAGAGGATATTGAGAAATCCCACGGAACAGGAGAGTCGGAACATGGCGACAGTCAGAACGCGGTTTGCCCCCAGCCCCACGGGCTTTATGCACGTGGGCAACCTGCGGACAGCCCTTTACGAATACCTGGTGGCAAAATCCCAGGGAGGAAAATTTGTCCTGCGCATTGAGGACACAGACCGGGAGCGCCTGGTGGAAGGCGCCGAAGACGTGATCTACAAAACCTTGGAGCAGGTGGGCCTTGGGCACGACGAGGGCCCCGACGTGGGCGGCGAGTACGGTCCCTATGTCCAGAGCCAGCGCAAGGACCTGTACAAGCCCTATGCCGAGCAGCTGGTGAAAGAGGGCAAGGCCTACTACTGCTTCTGCACCAAGGAGCGGCTGGAGTCCCTCCACAACGAGGAGGGAATCGGCGGCTACGACCGCCACTGCCGGGACCTGCCCCAAGAGGAGGTCCAGCGGCTGCTGGAGGCGGGCGCCCCTTACGTCATCCGGCAGAAGGTGCCCCTTTCCGGCTCCACCACTTTTGAGGACGCGGTGTTCGGCTCCATCACCATCGAGAACAAGGAGATCGAGGACCAGGTCCTCTTAAAGGCCGACGGCTACCCCACCTACAACTTCGCCAACGTCATCGACGACCACCTGATGCACATCACCCATGTGGTCCGGGGCAGCGAATACCTCACCTCCACCCCCAAGTACAATCTGCTCTACGAGGCCTTCGGCTGGGAGATCCCCACCTACGTCCACCTGCCCCTGATCATGGGCAAGAACGAGGACGGCACCGTATCCAAGCTCTCCAAGCGCCACGGCTCCACCAGCTTTGAGGGCCTGGTGCAAGAGGGCTACCTCCCTGCGGTCATCACCAACTACATCGCCCTGCTGGGCTGGGCCCCCAAGGACAACCAGGAGATCTTCTCCCTAAAGGAGCTGGAGAAGGCCTTCTCCATTGAGGGCATCAGCAAATCCCCGGCCGTGTTCGACTACGACAAGCTCAACTGGTTTAACGGCGAATACATCAAGAGGATGGGGGAGGAGGAGTTCACCTCCCACGCCATGCCCTATTATAAAGAGGTCTTCGGGGAAGAGGAAAAGCCCTGGGGGGTGCTCTATTCCATCCTGCCCGCCCGGATCACCAAGTTCCAGGAGATCCCCGGCCTGCTCCACTTCTTCCGGGAGCTGCCCGACTACCCCGCGGACTTTTTCGTCAACAAGAAGAGCAAGACCAATTTGGAAAACTCCCCCCAGATGCTCCTGGCCGCCCTTCCCGTGCTGGAGGCCCTGCCCCGGTGGGACGTGGACTCTGTCCACGACGCCCTCATCCCCCTGGCCGCAGAGCTGGGTGTGAAAAACGGCACCCTGCTGTGGCCGGTGCGCATCGCCGCGGCGGGCACTTTGGTCACCCCCGGCGGGGCCATGGAGATCCTGGCCCTCCTGGGCCGGGAGGAAGCCTTGCGCCGGCTGCGCCTGGGCCTTGCCAAACTGAAAGGATAATGGGTCTCCCCATTGCCTCATAAAGACGTAATCCCTTAGAAAGGAACCGTGAACGCAATGAGTGAAAAAATCAACTACGACGCCATCCCATCCACCAACTTCATCGACGACTTCGTCAAGGAGGACATGGCCCCCGGCGGCCGCACCGAGGGGATGCAGGTCCACACCCGCTTCCCACCGGAGCCCAACGGCTATTTGCACATCGGCCACGCCAAGGCCATTTACATCGACTTTGGCACGGCCCAGCGGTTTGGGGGCATCTGCAACCTACGCATGGACGACACCAACCCCACCAAGGAGGACGTGGAGTACGTGGACGCCATCAAGGAGGACATCCACTGGCTGGGCTACGACTGGGACGACCGGTTTTACTATGCCTCCGACTATTTTGAAGCCATGTACAAGGGGGCCGAGGAGCTTATCGAAAAGGGCCTGGCCTATGTCTGCGAGCTGACCCCCGAGCAGATGAAGGAGATGCGCGGCGACCTGACCCATCCCGCCCAGAGCCCCTACCGGGACCGCCCCAAGGAGGAGAGCCTGGATCTGTTCCGCCGGATGCGGGCCGGGGAGTTCCCCAACGGCCGCTACACCCTGCGGGCGAAAATTGATCTGGCCTCCGGCAACTTCAACATGCGGGACCCGGTCATCTACCGCATCAACCACACCAGCCACCACCGCACCGGGGACAAGTGGTGCATCTACCCCATGTACGACTACGCCCACCCCTTCGAGGACGCCATGGAGTGCATCACCCACTCCCTGTGCTCTTTGGAGTTTGAGGACCACCGGCCCTTCTACGACTGGGTCATCCAGAACGTGACTCTGCCCAGCAAACCCCGGCAGATCGAGTTTGCCCGGCTTGGCATCAACAACACGGTGATGAGCAAGCGGAAGCTGCGCACTCTCGTGGAGGAGGGCTATGTGGACGGCTGGGACGACCCCCGCATGCCCACCATCTGCGGCCTGCGCCGCCGGGGCTACACCCCCGCCTCCATCCGCAATTTCAGCGAGCGCAACGGCGTCTCCAAGGTGAACTCCACGGTGGAATACGCCTTTTTGGAGTACTGCCTGCGGGAGGATTTGAACCTGAACGCCCGCCGGGCCATGGCGGTGCTGGACCCTGTAAAGCTCACCATCGAGAACTACCCCGAGGGCCAGAGCGAGGAGTTCCCCGTGGAGAACAACCCCAACAAGCCCGAGGAGGGGGAGCGCCCCGTCACCTTCTCCCGCACGGTGTACATCGAGCGGGAGGACTTCCTGGAGACTCCGGTGCCCAAGTACAAGCGGCTCTATCCCGACGGCCCCGAGTGCCGCCTGAAGGGGGCCTACCTCATCCGCTGCACCGGCTGCCGCAAGGATGAAGAGGGCAACGTGGTGGAGGTCTTCGCCCAGTACGACCCGGAGAGCCGGGGCGGCAACCCCGCCGACGGCCGCAAGGTAAAGGGCGCCACCATCCACTGGGTCAACGCCGCCGACGCCCTGGACGCGGAGGTCCGGGTGTACGACAACCTGTTCACCGTGGAGAACCCCGAGGAGGGCGACTTCCTGGACTACCTGAACCCGGGCTCCCTGAAGGTCCTCACCGGCTGCAAGGTGGAAAAATCCCTGGCCCAGGCCAAGCCGGGGGAGAGCTACCAGTTTTTGCGCCAGGGCTACTTCTGCGCGGACAGCAGGGACTCCAAGCCCGGCCATCTGGTGTTCAACCGCTCTGTAAAATTGAAAGACAGCTTCAAGCCCGTAAACTAAAAGCGGGCGGCGGGGCCCTGCCGGCGTGTCCGGCAGGGCCCTTTTTTATCCCAATTGTCACCCTGTATAGAATTTATAGGTTGACAATCTCCTCTGCGCCGTGCTACCCTTGCCCTGAGAACCCTGCAAGGAGGTCCTGCCTATGACTGCCGCTGAAAAAATACTCGAGCTGCTGGAGTTCGCCCAAGCCCCCCTCTCCGGGGAGGAAATGGCGGCCCAGCTGGGGATCACCCGCAACTCCGTGTGGAAGGCTGTTCGCAAGCTCAAAGAGGCGGGCTACGAGATCGAGGCCGCCACCAACCGGGGCTACCGCCTGGTGTCCCAGGGGGGCGCCCTCACCCCCCAGGGGGTCCGCCGGCTGCTGGAGGGCCCGGCCCGCCGCTGCGCCATCGACGTGCGGGACACAGTCACCTCCACCAACACCCTGCTCAAGGAGATTGCCGAAGGGGGCGGGGCGGAGGGCATGGCCCTCATCGCCCACCGGCAGACCCAGGGGAAGGGCCGCCTGGGCCGCACCTTCTTCTCCCCCAAGGGCACGGGCCTGTACCTGAGCCTTCTGCTGCGGCCCAAGTTTTCCGCGGAGGAGTCCCTCTCCATCACCACCGCCGCCGCCGTGGCCGTGGCCGAGGCCATCGACGCCGTCACCGGGGAGCGCTCCCAGATCAAGTGGGTCAACGACGTGTACCTGCGGGGCCGGAAGGTCTGCGGCATCCTCACAGAGGCCTCGGTGGACTTTGAGTCCGGGGGCCTCCAGTACGCTGTCCTGGGCATGGGGGTCAACGTGCGGGAGCCGGAGGGAGGCTTCTCCCCGGAGCTCCGGGAAGTCGCCGGGGCCCTTTTCCCCCGGAAGGTGCCTCCCGGGGCCCGGGCGCGGCTGGCCGCGGAGATCCTCAACCGGTTTTTCCGCTATTACGACGCCCTGCCCTGCCGGGGATTTATGGACGCCTACCGGGAGCGTTCCCTGCTCACCGGCCTGGAGGTCACCTACACCCAGGGGGACCGGCAGGGCAGGTGCCTGGTGCTGGGTGTGGACGGGGAGGCGCGGCTCCTGGTCCGCCTGCCGGACGGCTCCCAGCGGGCTTTCTCCACCGGGGAGGTCCAGCTCTCCAAGGACTTTTTACACCGCCTCCGCCAGGAAGGGGAAAAGGAGGGAGGCCTGTGAAGCTCCAGTGGAAAAACAAAACCCAGCCCACTGTGATGGCCGGCGTGTTCGCCGCCCTGCTGGCGGTGCTGTCCCAAATCGCCATCCCTCTGCCCTCCGGGGTGCCCGTCACCCTGCAAACCTTCGCTGTTGCCCTGTGCGGATACACCCTGGGCCCGGCCCTGGGGGCCCTGTCCACCGGGGTATACCTGGCCCTGGGGGCGGTGGGCGCGCCAGTGTTCGCGGGCTTCTCCGGGGGGGTGGGCTCCTTTGTGGGCATGACCGGCGGTTATCTGTGGGCCTTTTTGCCCATGGCCTTCCTCTGCGGCCTGGGGGCCCGGCAGAAGAACAAAGCCCTGGCCCTGGCCTGGGGGGCCGCAGGGCTTGCGGCCTGCCACTTGGGGGGCGTCCTCCAGTTTGCGTTTGTCATGTCCATCACTCCGGGGCAGGCCTTCCTGGGGGCCTCGGCGCCCTACCTCCTAAAGGACGGGATCTCCCTGGCGGCAGGGTTTGCCGCCGCCCGGGCCGTCCTCCACAGCCTGGAGCGGGCCCGTTTGGTGACCCTATCATGAGGCGCCTGCGGGGGCATCATGTGTTTTGCGCCCTCCTGTTCCAAGGGGCAGGGTACAGCCCCTCCTTTACTGCCCGGATGGAGGAGGCTGCCGCTTCCCTGGCCAGGGGGGAGGCCTTCGCCCTGTGCCAGGGCCCCGACTGCCTCTGCGCCGCCTGCCCCCACCTGGGGGAGGGCGGGTCCTGCGCCCTGGGGACGGGGGACGTTCTGAGCCGGGATAGG
>CALWIE010000100.1 GCA_944380625.1 uncultured Clostridia bacterium | reverse complement strand
GGTGACCACCGAGGCCATCTCCAGGCCATCCATAAACCGGGTGGCGGCCTCCCGCCCGCCCTTTACGCCGAAGGACACCACCCCGCAGGTGCCGTGGGGCATGTACTTCTTGGCCAGGGCGTGGTTGGGGTTGCCCTCCAGGTCCGGGTAGTCCACCCAGGCCACCCGGGGGTCTTTCTCCAGGAACTGGGCCACTTTCAGGGCGTTGGAGCAATGGCGCTCCATGCGCAGGGCCAAGGTCTCCAGGCCCAGGTTCAGAAGGAAAGCGTTCATGGGGGCCGCCTGGGCGCCCAGGTCCCGCATCAGGTGGGTGCGGGCCTTGGTGATGTAGGCCGCCTTGCCGAACTGCTGGGTGTACACCACGCCGTGGTAGGAGTCGTCCGGCTGGGTGAGCATGGGGAACTTGCCGTTTTCCCAGTTGAAGTTGCCGGAATCCACAATGACGCCCCCCACCTGGACCGCGTGGCCGTCCATGTATTTGGTGGTGGAGTGGGTGACGATGTCCGCGCCAAACTCTATGGGACGGCAGTTGATGGGCGTGGGGAAGGTGTTGTCCACGATCAGGGGCACGCCCTGCTCATGGGCGGCCCGGGCGAAAACCTCCAGGTCGGCCACGGCCAGGGAGGGGTTTGCCAGGGTCTCGGCGAAGACGGCCCGGGTGTTGGGGCGCATGGCGGCCCGCAGCTCCTCCAGGGTGGCGGTGGGTGGGACAAAGGTAGTCTCGATGCCCATCTCCTTCATGGTCTTGTAGAACAGGTTGAAGGTGCCGCCGTAAATGGCGCTGGAGCTGACCACGTGGAAGCCCGCCGGGCAGATGTTCAGGACCGCCATCAAATTGGCGGCCTGGCCGGAGGAGGTGATGAGAGCCCCCACGCCCCCTTCCAGGGCGGCGATCTTCTGCTCTACGGCGTCGTTGGTGGGATTGCCCAGGCGGGTGTAGAAAAAGCCGCTCTCCTCCAGGTCGAACAGGGCGCCCATCTCCTTAGAGCTCTCGTAGACGTAGGTGGTGCTCTGTACGATGGGGGCCACCCGGGGCTCCCCGTTTTTGGGCGTATAGCCCGCGTGGATACAAAGGGTATCCAGTTTCTGATCCTTCATGTTATCCATTCCTTTCCCAATGGGGGTCCTTCTTTAGAAAGTCCGCCCTCTCTTTTTCACGAAAACAGTCCCTTGAGCCAGTTGGCCGCCCCGTCCGCTGCGTAGACCACCGCCATGATCAAAAGCAGAAAGGCCAGCACCGAGACGATCTGCACGAGGATCCGCTTTTTCCGGGGCATGTCCTGGAAGGTCTCCCCCTCCTCCTGGCCCACGGCGGCCCGCTCCTCCTCCACCTGGCGGCGCACCTGGGAGAAGATCTCCTTGGCCCTTTCGTAGTCGGACCAGCGGGCCAGAACCAGTTTGTCGGTGGGCAGCACGTCGTTGTCGTACAGGTAGGAGACCCAGCCGCCGCTGAAGGGCTCCATCTGATAGGCCACGCCCTCCTGGCCGAAACGTTCCTCCAAAAGGCCTGCGGTGTACTGGTCCGCCCGCTGGAGGCGCACCATGTCCCCCTCTTCCAAGGGGCGCAGCTTGCCGCTTTTGCAGTTGGGGCACTTGGAGGTGGAGTCCTGGCAGACGCTGCGGCATTTGGCACAATAAAGCATGTTTTTGTCCTATTCCCTCTTTTAAGAGTTTGTGGCCTGGGGCCACACTGGCTTTATCATACCCCAAAACGGGGCGTTTGTAAATAAAGAACTTTCCTTCGCCCTTTTCACACCGCCTCCGCCGGAGGCAGGAACACCGGCTGGAGCTGCCTGCCCTGGAGGGCCATCTCCACCGTCTGGGGCAGCAGGGAAAAATCCGCCACCAGGGAGAGGGGCTTTTTCGCCGGGTCGTCCTGGCGCAGGGGCACCAGGTACACGTTTTTGGTGTTTAAGAGCCGCAGCAGGTTGGGGCCCGAGGCGGCCATGGCGTCGTTGGTGGCGCAGCAGAGTACCACGGGGATGCCGATGCGCAAAGAGGATTTTACCGCCATGGTCACCGGGGTGTCCGTGATGCCCAGGCTGATTTTGGAGAGGGTGTTCCCTGTGCAGGGGGCCACCGCCAGCAGGTCCACAAGGCCCTTGGGGCCGATGGGTTCCGCCTGGGCGATGGTGTGCAGCACCTCTCGGCCGGAGATTTCCTCCACCCGGCGGACCCAGTCCTGGGCCCGGCCGAAACGGGTGTCGGTGGCATAGGCGTTTTGGCTCATCAGGGGGAGGATGTGGTAGGACCGGGAGAGGGCCTCCATCTGAACGAGAGCCTTCTCGAAAGTGCAGAAGGAGCCGCACAGGGCGAATCCAAGGGTTTTCATCGCAGTTTCCGCCTTTCTTCTTCAAGCATGTGGTACACAGCCTCGACGATCAGCTCCCCCGAGGCCTTGGGGGAATACCGCCCAGGAAGGGAGGGGGCCTCCACCAGGGGGATCCCCAGCCGGCGGGCCGCCTGGGCGTCGATGCCCCCGGGGGCGCTGGCCAGCTCCAGCAGAAGGGTGTCCCTGTCCTGGCGGGCAAGGGCTTCCTCCCCCAGGACGGGGGCCGGCACCGTGTTAAAAATCACCTGATAGGGGCCGCCCACCTCTTGGAAGGAGAGGGCCTTGCACCCCAGGGCCCGGATGGCGGTCAGGTCCCGGGGCTTGCGGGCGCAGCACTCTACCTGGGCGCCCAGGCCCCGCAGGTCCAGGCACAGGGCCTTGCCGATGCGGCCAAAACCTGTGACCAGGCACCGGGAACCCCACAGCCCCCCGGGGGACTTTTCCACTGCCAGGGCGACGGCCCCTTCCGCTGTGAGAAAGGCGTTGCCCAGGACGAGCTCCTCCCGGGCGTAGTAGTCCCAGAGGAGGACCTCCTCCCACAGAGGGGAGGAGGCCTTTAGGGGCCCCGCCATCCCCGCGAAGACCCGGCAGCCGGAGAGGGTCCGGGCAAAGGCGCCGTTCAAAGGGATGGGCCCTTGGGAAAAAGGCGCGTTCAAAAAAAGGCCGTCCCGGGTGGCGGGCAGGGGCAGCAGCACGTTTTCGCACCGGCGCCCCAGCTCCTCCAGAGGGACTTGGGAAAACCCCCCGGCCCCCTCTCCCCGCTCCCAGCCGGAGAGCAGCACCGTCCAGCCCCGGGCCTCCAGAGACCGGGCGGCGTAAAGCTGCCGCCGGTCGCCTCCCACAACCCCAAAATACCCCATGCTCCCATCCCTTTCCGGTGGAATTATCAGATCACTCCCATTGTATGGGGCAGGCTTTCCTTTTGTGCGGAGGCTGGGCCTTCCGGGCCCTGGCCTCCATTTTTAAAATAGGGCTTTATTTTAAAGGAAAAAAGTACTATAATAGGAATACCTATGGGAAATTAAAATCTCGTTCAAGGAGAGTTTTTATATGGAAGAGAATATTTTGGACCGTGTGAAAAAGCTGCACTTTGTGGGCATTGGAGGCTCCGGCATGTGTCCCATGGCGGAGATCCTCTTTCACAAGGGCTATCAGCTGACCGGCTCGGACATCAACGAGTCCGACACCTTGGAGCGGATCCGGGGCTACGGCATCCCCGTCCACATGGGGCACCGGGCGGAAAACGTCGGGGACGCCCAGTGCGTGGTGTACACTGCCGCCTGCAAGGCCGACAACCCGGAGCTGGTGGCCGCCCGGGAACGGGGCATCCCCACCCTGGAGCGCTCTGTCATGCTGGGGATGCTGGCCCGGAAGTTCAAGCGCCCGGTGGCTGTCTCCGGCACCCACGGCAAAACCACCACCACCGCCATGCTCACGGAGATCCTCATGGACGGGGGCTTGGACCCCAGCGCCATCATCGGCGGGAAGCTCCCCATGCTGGGGGCCAACTCCCGGGTGGGCCACGGCGAAACCCTGGTGGTGGAGGCCTGCGAGTACGTGGACACCTTCCTGGAGCTGCACCCGGCGGTATCGGTGATCTTGAACATCGACGCGGACCATCTGGACTACTTTAAGACCGTGGACAACATTGTGAAGTCCTTCCACCAGTTCGCCACCCAGACCTCTCAGCTGATCGTGGTAAACGGCGACAACGAAAAGGCCATGGAGAGCCTGCGGGGGATTGCCCACGCCAAGATTGTCACCTTCGGCATGAAGGACACAAACGACTACTACCCGGTGGAGCTCAACGAGGAGGACACCGCCTGCGAGGACTTCACCCTCACCTTCCACGGGGAAAAGCTGGGCCGGGTGAACCTGATGGTGCCCGGGGAGCACAACATGATGAACGCCATCGCCGCGGCTGCCGCCGCCCACTGCCTGGGCGTGGCCCCCGAGGCCATCTGCTCCTCTCTGGGCCGGTTCTCCGGGGTGCATCGCCGCTTTGAGGTGCTGGGGAAATTCGACGGCGTGACCGTGGCCGACGACTTCGCCCACCACCCCACAGAGCTCACCGCCGTTTTAAACTCCGCGGTGCGCATGGGCTACCGGGAGGTTTGGGCGGTGTTCCAGCCCCACACCTACTCCCGCACCTACAACCTTTTGGACGACTTCGCCAAGGCCCTCTCCATTCCCCACCACCTGGTGATGACGGAGATTCTGGCCGTGCGGGAGACCAACACCTACAACATCCACACCAGCGACCTGGCGGCCAAGGTTCCCGGCAGCGTGTGGTTCGACAGCTTTGAGAAGATCGCGGACTATGTGATGGCCCACGCCCAGCCCGGGGACCTGATCCTCACCCTGGGGGGCGGCGACATCTACAAGTGCGCCAACCGGATCGTGGAGAAGTACGCCGCCCGCAACCAGTGAGCGGAGGACTGCCGCCTTGGGAACAGACCCCGCCGGCGGCCGGGAAAAGGAGGGGCGAAGATGATAAAAGCGCTGTTTTTCGACATTGACGGCACGTTGATCGACCATTCTGCGGGAGGGCCCGGGAGGATGCCCCCCTCTACCCTTGCCTGCCTGAAGGCGGCCCGGCGCAAGGGGATCCGCCTGTATGTGGCCACAGGCCGGCCCCTGGAGATGGTCCGCTTCTTGGAGGGCTACTTCCCCTTTGACGGATTTGTGACCTTCAACGGCCAGTTGGTGGTGGAGAGGGACGGCACGGTGCTCCACCGCCTCCCCCACAACCCGGAGGACATCCGGAAGCTGGTGGCCCTGGTGCGGAAGGACCCCTTCCCCTGCCTGATTCAGGAGCAGGAGGAAAAGTTTTACATCTCCCCCTTTCCCGTGATAGAGGAGCACTACCGGCGGGCAGGGCTGCCCGCCCCCCAGGGGCCCTACGACCTGGGGCGGCTGGAGCGGGTCCCTGTGATGCAGTTTTTGGCCTACGTCCCCTTTGAGGAGGCCGCCCGGAGGCTCGCCCCCTTAGAGCACATCGAGATCACCTCTGCGGGAGGGGATATTCTGGACGTGATCCCCCAGGCGGGGGGCAAAGAGGTGGGCATTGCCGCTGTGGCGGACCGCTACGGCTGGAGGCGGGAGGAGCTCATGGTGTTCGGCGACGGGCAGAACGACGCCCGGATGCTCCGCTGGGCGGGCACAGGGGTGGCCCTGGGAAACGGCGCCCCGGCCGCCAAGGCCGCCGCAGACTACATCACCGCCCCCATCGGCGAGGACGGCGTTCAAAAGGCTCTGGTTCGCCTGGACGTCCTCACCCGGGAAGAATTGGCGCAAGAAAACCCCCGGTAATGGCCGGGGGTTTTTTTATCCCCTGAGGGCGCCCCATCCCCCGGGAAGTACAAAAGGAAAAAGCCGCTGCTCCTGAAAAAGGGGCTGCGGCTTTTCTCGTGGGGATTTCTCAGTCCAGGGACTCCAGGGTCTTGGAGGGTTCCGAGGCCGCCGGCGCGCCGGGGGCGCCCAGGCTGTCGATGATGGTGATGACCAGGCCCCGGATGCTGTTTTCCGTGGTGCGGTACGGGGCGATGCGCAGGGTGTAGAACCGGCCGTTCATGGCGGTGACCTCCCGGTCGATGGAGACCAGGTCC
>CALWIE010000099.1 GCA_944380625.1 uncultured Clostridia bacterium | reverse complement strand
CTCCTTTGTCTGCAAAACAGAAAAGCAACTGCCAAAGGGCAGTTGCTTTTTCGTGGTGGGAGAGAGTGGATTCGAACCACTGAAGTCGTCGACAACAGATTTACAGTCTGCCCCCTTTGGCCACTCGGGAACTCTCCCATATAAGCCCCATGCCGCACGGCTGGGTATGTAAACGCGCCAGCTTGTCTGCCAGTGGAGCTGGTGAACGGACTCGAACCCCTGACCTGCTGATTACAAATCAGCTGCTCTACCAACTGAGCTACACCAGCGGATTTTTCAGCGCCTTGTTATTATAGCGCAGGGCCCCTGAAAAGTCAAGGATGAATTTCCCTTTTTCCGAAAAATATTTTTATCAGAATTCTCACAGGAGTTAGGGGCGAAAAACTAAAAAACAGGTGGACTTTTTAAAAGATTATGCTACAATAAGACCATAGACCAATTTGGGGAAAAAGGAGTGGATGCAAATGAAAAAATTGGTGTGCCTGCTGTTGGCGGCGTGCGTTGCGGCGCTGGCTCTTGCCGGCTGCGGCGGCGACAAGGAGGAAAAGGAAAACTCCAGCTCTCTTTCGGAGATCCCGGCTGCCGCCACACCCAGCCCGACCCCGGAACCGCAAAAGGCCAAGGCCCTGCGGGTCACGGCGGATTCCGGCCTGAACGTGCGGGCCGAAGCTTCCACAGACAGCGAGATCCTGGGCCTTGCGGACAGCGGGTCCCGCCTGGCCCTTTTGGTGGAGGAACCCAAGGACGGCTGGTATCAGATCCAGTACAAGGGCCAGACCGCCTATGTCTCCGCGGAGTACGCGGAGGTGGTGGAGGTCTCCCTGGAGGAGTATAACCAGCTTCGGGGTGACGCCCCGTCGTCCAGCGGCGGCGAGAGCAGCGAAACCAGCGAAACCAGCGAGGGCAGCGAAACCAGCGGGGAGTCCACAGCTTCCCCCACGCCCACCCCGCCCCCGCCCAGCTCTTCGGAGAGCTCTTCTTCCCATACAGTGGATTCGGAGGACGGCGAATAACGCCGTTCTCTTTTCCTGCCCGCCCCTTTGGGGGCGCCACATATAGCAGTTTGGCCGGGGTTCCCCGGCGGAAAGCGAGAGGACAAAAACAGTATGAACATCATGATCGTTGGCGGCGGGCTTCTTGGCCGCAAGACGGCGGAAACTTTGGACGAGCTGGGCCACGACGTGGTCCTGATCGACTCCAGCACAGAGAACCTTTCCCAGCTGAGCCCTGACTTCAGCGGAGTCACCTCGGTGGGGTTCCCCATGGACATCAAGTGCCTGCGTTCCGCCGGCATTGAGGGCTGCGACGCGGTGGCTGTAGCCACCCCGGACGATAACTTGAATATCACCGTGGGCCAGATCGCCAAAAACTTTTTTGGCATCCCCAAGGTGATCGCCCGCATCTCCGATCCCTACCGGGAGAACATCTTCGAGCGCTTCGGCCTGCAGACGGTGTGCCCCACCAACATGGCGGGGGACAAGCTGGTCACGGCCCTCACCAGCCCTTGGCAGAGCCGCCAAGTGACCTTTGGCACCACCACCATCTCCCTTCAAGTGGTCCCGGTGGAGCGCCGCTTTGTGGGGCGCACCACCGCCGAGCTGGAGCTGGCCCCGGGGGAGGGGCTTTTCGGGGTGGTCAGAGACGACGGCTCCTTCGTCTTGAAAGAGGCGAAGGCGGAGATCCTGCTGGAGCCGGGGGATTCCCTGGTGTGCAGCCGGAAGATCGACTGAAAGGGGGGCGGCTGAGATGAAGATGGTAATTGTAGGCGGCGGCAAGGCAGGCTACAACCTGGCCCGCATTTTGCTGGAGCGCCGGCACACGGTGAGCCTGATCGAACGGGACCGCCGGAAGTGCGAAAAGCTTGCGGACGATTTGGACGCGGCCATTTTCCGGGGGGACGGCACCAATGTGGGCGTCCTGGAGGCGGCCGGCGCCCTGGGCGCCGACTGCTTCATGGCGGTGACCGGCAGCGACCAGGACAACCTGGTGGCCTGCCAGGTGGCCCGGGACCACTTTCACGCCAAGAAGGTGATCTCCCGTGTCAACGACCCCCGGAACATTGAGACCTTCCGGGTGCTGGGCATTGGGAACACCGTCAGCAGTACGGAGATCCTCACCAAAATGATCGAGCAGGAGGCGGACCTGGCCCACATGCACCTGATCGCCACCCTGAACCAGGGGAAGGCGGGCATCTGCTCTATGACCCTGCCCGAGGACACCGCCCTGGACGGCGTGGCCCTAAAGGACATCGACCTGCCCGCCGGCACCCTGGTTATCTCCCTGATCCGCCGGGGCGTGCTGGCCATTCCCAACGGCTCCACCATCCTCCAGCGGGGGGACGAGCTGGTGGCTGTCAGCGAAGAGCGCAGCCAGAAGGCGCTGATGCGCGCCCTGGCCGAAACAGAGCGCTGAGAAAACTTTTTAAAAATAATAACGATTACTACTTTACAATCCTCCACAGCTGTGCTATACTGTATTCACAGGGCGGGGAAGAGACCCGTCCTGCAAGAAGGCGCAGAAAGGAAAAAGTCACAGTTGGAAAAGCGAGAAAATTTCAGCAGAAAGCGGATGGCTATTTTAAACGCCCTGCAAGAGACGGACGTCCATCCCACAGCGGACTGGGTCTATGCCCGCCTGAAACCCCGCTATCCCAACCTGAGCCTGGGGACCGTGTACCGGAACTTGAAAAAGTTTTGCGAAAGCGGCAAAGCGGTCAGTGTAGGGGTCATCAACGGCCAAGAGCATTTCGACGGCCGGGTGGAGCCCCATGCCCACTTTGTGTGCAGGCAGTGCGGCGCGGTGTTGGATGTGCCCGAGGAGTTTTTCCAGGAGGAGGACTTTGCCGAGCTGTCCCAGCGGTTCCACCTGCGGGTGGAAAACGCCCGGGTTCTCTTCGAGGGCCGCTGTGTCCAGTGCCTTAAAACGGAGAGCTGACGTCCCTTTGCCTTTTGTTCCACAAAATGAAGATAGAGAAATTTTTTAGACTGGAGGAAATTTGTCATGAAAAAGTTTGTATGTACTGTCTGCGGCTATGTCTACGAGGGTGAGGCTGCTCCCGAGAAGTGCCCCGTGTGCGGCGCTCCCGCCGAGAAGTTCATCGAGCAGGCCGGGGAGATGACCTGGGCCGCCGAGCACGTAGTGGGCGTTGCCAAGGGCGTGGACGAGGAGATCCTGCAGGGCCTGCGGGAGAACTTCCAGGGCGAGTGCACCGAGGTGGGCATGTACCTGGCCATGGCCCGTGTGGCCCATCGGGAAGGCTATCCCGAGATCGGCCTGTACTGGGAGAAGGCCGCCTAGGAGGAGGCCGAGCACGCCGCCAAGTTTGCCGAGCTCCTGGGCGAAGTGGTGACCGACTCCACCAAGAAGAACCTGGAGATGCGTGTGGAGGCTGAAAATGGCGCCACCGCTGGCAAGGCTGCCCTGGCCAAGAAGGCCAAGGAGCTGAACCTGGACGCCATCCACGACACCGTCCATGAGATGGCCCGGGACGAGGCCCGCCACGGCAAGGCTTTCGCCGGCCTGCTGAAGCGGTACTTCGGCAAGTAAGCGCAATCACTTGCACAGACAGATAAACTCACGTAGAAACCGCTGAATA
>CALWIE010000098.1 GCA_944380625.1 uncultured Clostridia bacterium | reverse complement strand
GTGGAGGAAAACGCCCCCCTGGGCGACCGGGACAACATGGTGTTCTCCGGGTGCTCCATCACCTACGGCACCGCCACGGCGGTGGTCACCGGCACGGGGATGAACACGGAAATGGGCAAGATCGCCGGAATGCTGGCCGGGGAGCAGGAGACCCAGACCCCCTTGCAGCAAAAGCTTGCCCAGCTGGGCAAGTACCTGGGGATTGTGGCCCTGGCCGCCTGCGCCGTTATCTTCGCGGTGGGCCTTGCCAGCGGCATGGACGTGCTGGAGATCTTTATGACCGCCGTCTCCCTGGCGGTGTCCGCCATCCCGGAGGGGCTGCCCGCCATTGTCACCATCGTGCTGGCCATTGGGGTGCAGCGGATGGTGAAGAAAAACGCCCTGGTCCGCCGCCTGCCCGCGGTGGAGACCTTGGGCAGCGCCTCGGTGATCTGCTCGGACAAGACCGGCACCCTGACCCAGAACCGGATGACCCTCACCAAGGTCTGGCTGGACGGCTCCGGCCGGCTGGAAGAGATCAGCGCCCACAACTCCGAAGAAGCCCGGAAGCTCCTGCGCTACGGCGCCCTCTGCTGCGACGGCTCGGTGGTTTTTGAGCCCGGCGGCAAGGAGCAGCACATCGGCGACCCCACGGAGACCTCCATCCTGGTGGCGGCCCACAAAAACGGGATGGAACAGGAAGAGCTTCACCAAAGCTATCCCCGGGTGGCGGAGATCCCCTTTGATTCCGACCGGAAGCTGATGACCTCCGTCAACCAAATCGAGGGGGAAAACGTGGTCATCGTAAAGGGCGCCTTCGACGTGTGGGCCGCCCGGTGCACGAAGGGCGGCCTGGAGGCCGCCAAAGCCGCAAACGAGAAGATGAGCGAGGACGCCTTGCGGGTCCTTGCGGTGGGGTACAAGGTGATCGGCTCCGTGCCCGAGGAGCCCACCTCGGAGGAGCTGGAAAACGGCCTGACCCTTCTGGGGCTGGTGGGGATGATCGACCCGCCCCGGCCGGAGGCGAAAGCCGCCGTGGCCACCTGCCGCAAGGCGGGCATCAAGCCGGTGATGATCACCGGCGACCATGTGGTGACAGCCTCGGCCATCGCCAGGGAACTGGGCATTTTACAGCCGGGCGACAAGGCTGTCACCGGGGCCCAGCTGGACGCCATGAGCGACGGGCAGCTGGACAAGGAGGTGGAAACCATCTCCGTTTACGCCCGGGTGTCCCCGGAGAACAAGATCCGCATCGTCAAGGCCTGGCAGCGCAAGGGCCAGGTGGTCTCCATGACCGGCGACGGCGTAAACGACGCCCCCGCCCTGAAGGCCGCCGACATCGGCTGCGCCATGGGCATCACCGGCACGGACGTGGCCAAGGGCGCCGCGGACATGACCCTGACCGACGACAACTTCGCCACCATTGTGGACGCCGTCCGGGAGGGCCGGGGGATTTACTCCAACATCAAAAAGGTGGTGGGCTTCCTTTTGGGCACCAACATCGGGGAGGTCATCACCGTGTTCACCGCCATGCTGCTGTGGCGCAAGACGCCCCTTTTGTCCATGCAGCTTCTCTGGATCAACCTGGTGACAGACTCCCTGCCCGCCATCGCCCTGGGCATGGAAGCGGTGGAGGCCGACGTGATGGACCGCAAGCCCAAGCCCAAGGACGAGGGCATCTTTGCCCACGGCCTGGGGGTGCGGGTTGTCTTGCAGGGGCTGATGTTCGCCGTCCTCTCCCTGGCGGGGTTCGCGGTGGGGGAAAAGGCCGCCGGCTCCCTGGCAGGGGGCCAGACCATGGCTTTCTTGGTGCTCTCCCTCTCCCAGATTGTCCAGGCGTTCAACATGCGCTCGGAGCACTCCCTGTTCCGGATCGGGCCCTTTACCAACCACAAGCTCAACTGGGCGGCGCTTTTCTCCCTTTTGCTGGTGTGCCTGGTGCTGTTTACCCCTGTGGGCATCGCCTTTGGGCTGGTGCTGCTGCCTGGCTGGCTGTACCTGCTGGGGCTGGGGCTGATTTTAGTTCCCATGCTGGTGATGGAGCTAGCCAAGGCCTGCGGGGCCATATCCCACCGCCGCTGAGCCATCCTCTGAAAAACAACAAAAAACGCCCTGGGAAAGGCCCGAATGGGCCAGGCCTAAGGGCGTTTTTTAGGGGCAAGGGGCTTATTTTAGGGAGCTTAAGCATCAAACATAAAAAGGCCGGGAGCACTCCCGGCCTTTTTCGCCCCTGTTATTCGCTGGTCTCCTCCGAGCTGCTGGAGTCCGAGCTGGTTTCGGAGGCATCCACGCCGCTGTCCCCTGTGTAGTCCAGGACCGTCACCGTCTGGAAGCCGTCCTCGCCGGTAACGACGGCCACCATGTCCCCTCCCAGCAGGGAGAGAATGCAGGCTTCGCAGAGGAACTGGGACAGGATGTGCCGCCGCTTGGCCCCCACCGCCTTGCGGATGCCGATCTCCCGGGTGCGCTCAGAGACAGCCACCAGCATGATGTTCATAATGCCGATGCCCCCCACCAAAAGGGAGATGGCGGCGATGCCCCCCAAAAGCAGGGACAGGGTGTTGTCCACCTCGTCCATGGTGTCCAAAATATCCGACTGGTTGCTCACCGAGTAGGCGTCTTCATCCCGGGTGGCCTGGAGCAGGAAGGCGTCTATGGTGTTCACCGCCAGGGAGACCCCGGCCTCTGAGGAGGCCTTGGCGTGGAAGGTGGTCACGCTCTTTTGCCCGGTGGCCCGCTGGGCCGTAGTGTAGGGGATGAGGATTTTGCTGTCATCGGAGCCGGAAAGGCTGGAGCCCTGCTCCTCCAGGACGCCCACCACCTTGTAGTTCCGGTCCCCCAGGGTGACGGTGCCGCCCACCGCGTCCCAGGTGCCGAAGAGGTCGTAAGCGGCCTCGGTGCCCAGCACCGCCACGGAGGTGGCGGAGTCCAAATCGGACTCTACGATGAGCCTGCCCCTTTGCACGGCCACGTCCTGGACGTCGAAGTAGTCGGGGGTGACCCCTGCCACGGTGAAGGTGCCGGACTCCTCCTTGTGCCGGGCCGTCTCGCTCTCGGAGATCACCGGGGCCACCTCCTGGATGGCGCCGGCGCCCGCCAGGGACTCCACCGACTCCCGGGAGAGGGACACGTCCTCCCCGGTGACGGTGGCGGTGATGAGCTGGGAACCCATGCTGGAGATGCTGTCGGTGATGCCCGCAGTGGCGCTCTGGGTGATGGAGACCAAAATCACCACCGCCATGACGCCGATGATGATGCCCAGCATGGTGAGAAAGGAGCGCATCTTATGGCTTAAAATGGAGCGCAGGGAGAGTTTTGCGATCTTTCGGATCATGAGGCCATCTCCTTTGTGGAAAGAATGCCGTCGTGGACATAGACCTTCCGCTGGGCCTGGTCCGCCACGTGGGTGTCGTGGGTGATGAGGACAATGGTGTTCCCCGCCTGCCAAAGCTGCCGCAGAATGGCCATGATCTCCTCTCCGGAGTGGGAATCCAGGTTGCCGGTGGGTTCGTCCGCCAGGATGATGGAGGGCTCCATGGCCAGCACCCGGGCAATGGCCACCCGCTGCTGCTGGCCGCCGGAGAGTTGGCTGGGCCTGTGGCCCATGCGGTCGGCAAGGCCCACCTGGGAAAGGGTGCGCTCCACCCGCTCCCGGCGCTGGGCGGAGGTGAGCTTGTGGTAGAGAAGAGGCATCTCCACGTTCTCATAGGCGGTCAGCTCCGGCAGGAGATTGAACTGCTGGAAGATGAAGCCGATCTTCTTGCCCCGGATCTCGCTGAGCTGATCCTCGGTGCAGTTGTCCACGTACTCCCCGTCCAAAAGGTACTCCCCGCTGTCGGGGACATCCAGGCAGCCGATGATGTTCATCAGGGTGGATTTCCCGCTGCCCGAGGGGCCCAGGATGGAGACGAACTCCCGGGGGCGCACGTGGAGGCTCACGTCTTTTAAAACGTCCACGGTGGCGTCTCCCAAGGGATAGGATTTATAGATGTGCTTTAATCGGATCATGCGGCGCCTCCCATCCCCGGGAATCTCCCGCCCTGGGGCATCGTGCTGGGGTCGAAATTGGAGAAGTCGAAATCGCCAAAGTCCATGCCCCCGGGCATCCCGCCGAAGCCTTCCATGCCGCTCCCCTCGCCGCCGGAGCCGGTGGCCGTGGAGGTCAGGTGGGGCACCAGGATCAAATCCCCCTCGCTGAGCCCGTCGCAGGTGATGAGCAGGTAGCTGCCGTCGGAGTCGCCGGTCTCCACCGTCACCTGGGTGAGGGAGGAGAGGTCGAGGTCGGCCTCCTCATACTCGGCGCCCTCCTCCCCATCGGAGGGAGCCAGGTAGACATAGTTGTCGTCCCCGGAGGTCTGCACGGCCTCTACAGGCACCAGCAGGCCCTCGCCGCTCTCCTCCACCACAATCTGGGCAGAGGCGCTCATGCCGGGATAGACCCCTTCCACATAGCCGATCTGGGCGGTGATCTGGTAGGCGGTGGCGCTGCCGTTGGAGCTGCCGTTATAGGACACCTGGGAGATGGAGCCCTCCACCTCTTCCCCATCCTCGACGGCGTCAATGGTGAAGGAGGCCTCCTGGCCCACCTCTACCAGGGCGATGTCCTGCTCGTCCACGGCGATGCCCATGGTAAAGCCGTCCTTCCCCATGACCATGGCGATCTCCTCCCCGGCGGCCACCTCGTCCCCAGAGGACACAGGCACCTCCAGCAGGACGCAGTCATAGGGGGCGGTGTACTCCACCGTCTCCCCCGCCTGATCCTCTCCCGCGGCGATGACCGCGCCGGACTCCACCGAGTCCCCGGCGGCGCAGTTTACCGCCGTCAGGGTGACGGGGGCCTCTGCCGCCAGGGCGTCCTGGGAGAGGGGAGTCAAGGTGCCGCTGCCGCTGATGGTGGTGTCCACATCCCCGTAGGAGACGGCCGCCACCTCGTAGGTGGTGGTGCTGGCGGCCTGGGCGCTGACGCCCAGGCGGCGGACCGCGATGATTGCCACGGCCGCCACGACGATGACCGTCACGGCGGCGGCGACAGCCTTTCCGAGGAAGCTTTTGTTTTTTTGTGGTTTCCGGGTGGCCCCAGCAGGGGCGGTGGGTGTTTTCTTTGGCACAGGAGCGCGCTCCTTTCCTGTTTTTTCCATCGTCCCCGGCTGCATCCGCAGCCGGTGGCGCAGGGCCCCTTCCAGCCGGGGCGGTATGGCCACGGCCTCGAAGGCGCCGCTTTGCGGGCTTTTAAACTGAGTGAACAGCCGCACCAGGGCGGCCCGCTGGGTCTTGTCCATGGAGCCGTGGGACTCGATCATATCCCGCTCCGCCCGCTTTATCAGGCCTCCGGCCTCCTCCTGGGTGGAGCCGATCACACCGGCCAGGGCCCTGGCGCCCATCCCGCCGATGGCGTGGGCCAGGTACACCGGCCGCCGCTCCAGGGAGACGGCCCGGAGCTCTGAGACGCAGGGGCGGTATTTCCCAGGCAGCTGGGGCCCTGGAAGGTCCCCCCAGTCCCCGTCCGGCTCTGTGCCAGATAAATACCCTGCCAGGATCTCCTCCCCCAGCAGCTCCAAAAAGCCGCCCTCCGGAGGGGACTCCCCCTGGCGGCAGGAGTTTAGGGCCTTCTCCCAGGCACCCAGCAGCAGGGGCACAGCCGAAGCGCTGTCCATGGCGGTCTCCTGAGCGAGGAACCAGGAACGGGCCAGGTGCTCTTTCATCAACTTCTCCACGGCCTGGGGTTTTCCCTTTTTCAGGTCTAGGTAGAGCTCTTCTTCCACGACGCTTTCCTCCTTGGCTCAACTGGCAGCGGGGTGCTGCTTGCTCTAGTGTAGCCGCCGCCCCTAAAGCCAGCCTAAAGCCTGTGTGACGGGGAACTGAAAATTCCCCCGGGGAACGCCGCCCTTCCCTTCCACAGAGGTTTGGTGTATAATTTTCCTATCACACCCACCGAGGAGGGAGAACATGGACTACCGGATCGCCGTGTGCGACGACCAGCAGGAAGCGCGGGAGCTTGCCGGGGAGTGGGCCGCGGAGTGGGCCCAGAGCCGGGGCTACATCGGGGAGGTGGAGTCCTTCGCCTCCGGCGACGCCTTCCTGTTCCGATACGAGGAGGACAAGGCCTGGGACATCCTGCTGCTGGACGTGGAGATGCCCGGCCTCAGCGGCGTGGAGGTGGCAAAACGGCTGCGCCGGGAGGACCGGCTCGCCCAGATCGTCTTTCTCACCGGGTACCCCGACTACATCGCCGAGGGGTACGACGTCTCGGCGCTCCACTACCTGCTCAAGCCTGTGGACCGGCAAAAACTCTTTTCCGTGCTGGACCGGGCGGCCGAGCGGCTCAGGCGGGACGGAAAGTCCCTTTTGCTGGAGCTGCCCGAGGAGCTGGTGCGCGTCCCCCTCTACGAGGTGGAGTACCTGGAGGTGCGGGGGAATTACGTCACCGTCCACGCGGGGAGCGGCGCCTACACGGTGAAAAAGTCCCTCTCCTCCCTGGAGCGGGAGCTGGACGAGCGCTTTTTCCGGGTGGGGCGCTCCTTTGTGGTCAACCTGGGCAAGGTGCGCCGGGCCACAAAAAAAGAGGCCCTTTTGGAGAGCGGCGACGCCGTCCCCCTGCCCAGGGGCGGGTACGAGGCCCTCAACCGGGCCATTTTGCGGGCTCTGTAAAGGGAGGGATACCTGTGGGATTTTTTCAAAACCGTCTGGGCAAAAAGCTGGCGGACTACCAGCGGGAGATCCTTGCCACCCAGTACCGGGAGACCGAGGCCATGTACCGGGAGATGCGGGGCTGGAGGCACGACTTCCGCAACCACATCCAGCTTTTGAAAGTCTACGCCCAAAAGGGGGACCTGGAGGCGGTGGGCGCCTACCTGGACCGGCTGGAGCGGGATTTGAACCGGGTGGACCCGGCGGTGAAAACCGGCAACACCATGACCGACGCCATTCTAAACAGCAAGATCTCCCTGGCCCGCTCCAAGGGGGTGCCTGTGCGGGCCGACGCCCGCATCCCGGTGAAGCTCTCCATCTCCGATTTGGACCTGTGCGTCATCTTGGGAAACCTTTTCGACAACGCCATTGAGGCCAGCCTCAAGCTGCCCGAGGACCAGCGGATGATCCGCCTCTATATGGACATGAAGGGCAGCCAGCTCTACATCTCCTTTACAAACCTGGCCCCCGGCGGGAAATTGGAAAAGGCGGGAAGCCGCTTCGCCACCACCAAGGGGAGCGGCCATGGGTTTGGCCTTTGGCGGGTGGACAAGGCGGTGGAGCGGTTGGGCGGATACCTGCGCCGGGCCAGCGAGGAGGGCGCCTTCACCACGGAAATCCTCCTGCCCCAGGAAAGGGCGCAGTTCGTCCCCTGAGAAGAACAATTCGTCCCCGGAAACCCTCCGGGGACATTTTGGGTGGTATACTCCCTACAGATGGAAAAGACATGAGAGACTGGAGGCCTTTTGATGGAGAACCCTTCCCAATCCAAGCCATCCCACAACGCCGCCCAAAACGTGGGGTTTATGGCGAAGCTCGCCTGGAACAAGCGCAAAACCGTGCTGGGGATATGCCTTGCCCTGGCCCTGCTCCACGTGGCGGTAAGCCTTACGGAGCTCTTTTTGGCGCCCCTGGTCCTGGGCAAGGTGGAGGCCACCGCGCCCCTGCACGAGCTCTTTTTCACCATTGCCGCCATGGCCGGCGCCCTGGCCCTGCTCCGGGCCGCCCTAGCCTACACAGAGGAAAACGCTTCCTTCGGCAGGATCGGGCTGCGGCTGGAATTGATGCTTCAGGTCACCCTCAAGTCCCTTAGGACCTCCTATCCCAACGTGGGCAACCCGGACCTCAAAAAGGAAAGGGAGCGGGCCCTGGAGAGCCTGTGCTCCAACGACGCCCCCGGGGAGGCCATCTGGCAGGTGCTCACGGAGATCCTCCAGAACCTGCTGGGCTTTGGGGTGTATTTGCTCCTGTTCCTCAGCCTGGACCCGGTGCTGGTGCTCATCGCCGGGGGGACGGCGGCCCTGAGCTACCTCTGCTCCCGGCGGGGCCCCAAGTGGTCTTACGCCCACCGGAAGGAGAAGGGGGACTTCGGCCGGCGGATGGGCTACATCCGGGAAAAAGCCGCCGACCGGGGGGCGCTGAAGGACATCCTCCTCTTTGGCATGAAGGACTGGCTGGGGGAGGTGTACGCCTCGGTGCTGGGCCTTTACCAGGACTTCCTCATCAAAGAGCAGCGGGTGTACCTGTGGGGAGACCTGGCGGAGGTCCTTCTCACCCTGGCCCGCAACGGGGCGGCCTACGGCTACCTGCTGGCCCTGGCCCTGGAGGAGGGCCTGCCCGCCGCCCAGTTCCTGCTGTACTTTACGGCCCTGGGAAACTTCACCACCTGGGTGACGGGGATCCTAAAGGGCTTTGGAGACCTGCACCGGTTCAGCCTGGAGCTGTGCAGCGTCCGAAACTATCTGGAGTCCCCGGAGCCCTTCCTCTTTGAGGAGGGCAAGCCCCTCTCCCCCGACCTGGAGCACCCCTACGAGCTGCGGCTGGAGGACGTCTCCTTCCGGTATCCCGGGGCAAAACAGGACACCCTGTCCCACATTGACCTGACCGTCGCCCCCGGGGAGAAGCTGGCTGTGGTGGGCTTAAACGGGGCGGGCAAAACCACCTTGATGAAGCTGTGCTGCGGCCTGTTGGACCCCACCGGCGGGCGGGTGCTCCTCAACGGGGAGGACATACGGCAGTACAACCGCCGGGACTACTACCGGCTGTTCTCCACGGTGTTCCAGGATTTCTCCCTGTTTGACACCACCTTCGCGGACAACGTGACCCAGCAGCCGGAGAGCGCGGACGCCGCCGGCATTGAGGACGCCGTGAGGCGGGCGGGGCTGTGGGAGAAATACCGGTCCCTGCCCCAGGGCGGGCAGACCCACATTGGCAAGGGCGTCTTCGAGGACGGCGTCCTGCTCTCCGGCGGGGAATTGCAGCGGCTGATGCTGGCCCGGGCCCTGTACAAAAACGGGCCCATCATCCTCTTGGACGAGCCCACCGCCGCCCTGGACCCCATCGCCGAGCACCAGCTCTACCTGCGCTACAGCGAGCTGACCCAGGGGCGCACCTCCTTTTACATCTCCCACAGGCTTGCCTCCACCCGGTTTTGCGACAGGATCCTGCTGCTGGGCGAGGGGAAGATCCTAGAGGAGGGCACCCACCAGTCCCTTTTGGAACGGGGCGGGGAATACGCCCGGCTCTTTGAGATTCAGAGCCGGTACTACAAGGAGGGAAAGACCCATGGCTGAAAAAGAAACCCTTGCCGGGTTTGGGGAGACGCTGCGCTCCGCCCTGCGGGCCTATAAGATCTGGCACAGGCGCATCCCCCGGATGCTGCCCGCCCTGGCGGCCCACGCCGCCGTCTCCGGCGTAGCCCCCTATGTGACCGTCTACTTCTCCTCCCAGATCCTAAACGAGCTGGCAGGGGGGCGCGACCCCCAGAGGCTGGCCTTTTTGGCGGCGCTGACGGTGCTGCTGACCGCCGGGCTGGGGGCCCTGTCGGCGGTCCTGGGCCGGCGGAGCCGGGCCTACAAGGAGGCCATGGAGTACACCCTGCGGAAGGTGGAGGCCGACAAGCTCCTCTCCATGGACTTCCAGGGGGCCGACGAACCCCGCACCCACGAGCTCTTGTCCCATATGTTTGAGCTCTACAACTGGGGCAGGCACGGCCTGTATTCCACCGTGTACTACACAGAGCAGCTGATAAGCCCCCTGTTCGGCATGGGGAGCGCCGTGGCCCTGACGGTGACCCTGTTCACCCAGCAGGTGCCGGAGGGGGCCGGGGCCTGGATCGCCCTAAACAACCCCCTGGTCCTCCTCCTGGCCCTGGGGGCGCTGCTGGGGGTGGCCCTTCTGGCCCCCCTGTTCCACAACAGGCGCACCCAGGTTTACGCCGGCGCGGCAAAGAGCTTTACGGACAGCAACCGGCTTTATGACTTCTGCCTTTGGGAGATCATCCAGCCGGAGCGGAGCGCCGACGCGCGCCTGTACCGCCAGGACAGGCTGGCGGAGCACTACGGACGGAAGGACAAGACCTTCCTCCCCGAGGGGGCTTTTGCCCGGATGGCCAAGGGCCCCCTGGGCCTGTGGGCCGGGGCGTCGGCAGCGGTATCCGGGGTGTTTACGGGGCTTGCCTACGCCTTTGTGTGCCTGAAGGCCTGGGCGGGCGCCTTCCCGGTGGGCAGCGTGGCCCAGTATGTGGCGGCCATCACCGCCCTTTCGGAAAACGTCAACCAGCTGATAAGCGCCTGGGGGGTGTTCCGGGCCAACGCCGTGTTTTTGCGGGAGACCTTCGCCTTTTTGGACACCCCCAACCGGATGTACCAGGGGAGCTTGACCACGGAAAAGCGCTCGGACCGGCAGTATGAGATCCAGTTCCGGGACGTGTCCTTCCGCTATCCCGGCACAAAGGACTGGGCCCTGCGCCATGTGGATTTGAAGTTCCAGGTGGGCGGCCGCCTGGCGGTGGTGGGGGAAAACGGCTCCGGCAAGACCACCTTCATCAAGCTGCTGTGCCGCCTCTACGACCCCACCGAGGGGGAGATCCTCCTAAACGGCATCGACATCCGCAAGTACGACTACCGGGAATACCTGGCCCTGTTCTCGGTGGTGTTCCAGGACTTTCAGCTGCTCTCCTTCCCCTTGGGGCAGAACGTGGCCGCCTCCCTCCAGTACGACGGCGGCCGGGCTGCCGCCTGCCTGTCCATGGCCGGCTTTGGGAAGCGGCTCTCCTCCCTGCCCCAGGGCCTGGAGACCCCTCTCTACAAGGAGTTTGACGAGGCGGGGGTGCAGGTTTCCGGGGGCGAGGCCCAGAAGATCGCCCTGGCCCGGGCCCTGTACAAAGACGCCCCCTTCGTCATCCTGGACGAGCCCACCGCCGCCCTGGACCCTGTGGCGGAGATGGAAGTCTATGAAAACTTCGACAAGATCGTAGGGGACAAGACCGCGGTGTACATCAGCCACCGGCTCTCCTCCTGCAAGTTCTGCGACCAGATCGCCGTGTTCGACCACGGGAAAATCGTCCAATGGGGCAGCCACGAAGGCCTTTCGGCGGCCCCGGGCAAGTACCAGGAGCTG
>CALWIE010000097.1 GCA_944380625.1 uncultured Clostridia bacterium | reverse complement strand
GCCCCGCTGTTTTTCAATTTCCATCCAGTCGGAGACCGCGTGGCGGGAGTTGCGCTTGCCCTTCACCATGCCCGCCAAGGTGATGGCCCCGCCGTAGAGTAGGAATTTTTCCGTCAAGGTGGTCTTGCCGGCGTCGGGGTGGGAGATAATGGCAAAGGTCCTCCGGCGCTGAATCTCGTTTTTCATATCAGGCAAAATAAGCCATCCTTTCTCACGTTGTGACAGTATGGTTTCAAAAAAAGATGGGCGGGCGTGTTACATGGGATTCCCTCGCTTTTCTCAAGTAGGCTCAAAACCAGAATATTATAGCATGCAGCCACGGCAAACGCAAGAGCGCCCCGGCATAAGGAGGGGACTTTCCCGCGTATTTTTTCACGGGAGAAAGGGGTGGTTTTATGTACCTTGCGTTCCTGGGAGGCTATGTGGCGCTGGCGGTGGGCGGCGCCCTTTTGGCGGCCCTGTGGTGCCGCCGGCGGAGATAGCGAAAAAAGGGCCCGGATGGAAAGCCATCCGGGCCGGCATGTTTCGCCGCATTCAAAAAAGGCTTCCCCCGCCCTGGCGGACCATTTGGCCGGCGACCGCCACAACAACGCCCAGCAGGGCCCCGCAGATCACCTCGATGACCCGGTGGCCCAGGGACTCGTTGAGCTTGGGGATCAAGTCGTTTAAGTCTTTTTCCTGGTCGTTTACATCGCCGCTGTCCAGGTACTCCACAATCTGGTTGATGGCCTTGGCGTGAAGGCCCGCCGCCCACCGCACGCCGGTGGCGTCGTACATGACGATCAGGGCCAGGATAAAGGCCAGGGCAAACACCGGCGACTGGAACCCATACAGGAAGTAGGCGGTCAACACCACCGAGCAGCACACCGCCGAGTGGGAGCTGGGCATGCCTCCCGCCCCCGCCAGCCTGCGGCGGTCAAAGGCCCGGCGCTTCACCGCGTCGATAAAGGTCTTGATAAGCTGGGCGCTGAGCCAGGAGATCACGCCCATGTTGATCAGGGGATTGGAAAAAAGGATAGAAAATTCCATAGCGCCCTCCACGTCGTTTCTATTCATATCATAGCATATCGGCGGAAGGGTGTCAACCGATATGGCTTCCCTCCATGGAAATTCGCCGGATTCTGTGCTATACTGAAAGCGTCCCACCAAAGATCCCAACTTTTTCAGAACGGCAGGCGGCGGCCATGGTCAAGATCGTCTTCAGCGATGTGGACGGCACTTTGCTGGACTCCCGGCACCAGATGCTCCCCCAGACAAGGCAGGCCCTTTTGGGCCTGGAGGCCCGGCGCGTCCCCTTTGTCATCGTCACCGCCCGGGGGCCCTCGGCGGTGGCCCCCCTGCTGGAGGAGATGGGCCTCCGGTGCCCGGTGATCTGCTTTAGCGGCGCCCTGATGGAGGACGCCCAGGGGGACGTCCTGTTCCACCAGGGCTTCCCCAAAGAGGAGGCCCGGCGCATTTTGGATTTTATAGAGGGGCAGCCCTTCTCCGTCACCCCTTTTCTCTACGCCTTCGGCCAGTGGCTGGTAAAAGACAAGTCCGATCCCCGGGTGCTGCGGGAGGAGGCCATCGTCCACGCCCAGGCGGACCAGGGCTGGCTGGAGGATTTGGCCGGCGGGGAGGTCCACAAGCTGCTGTGCGTGGGAGAGCCGGAACAGCTCCCCCTCTTAGAGGAGAGGATCCGGTCCGCTTTTCCCGGATATTCGGTGGTGCGCTCGGCGGATTTCCTTCTGGAGATCATGGCGGGGGGCGTCACCAAGGCCTGGGGAGTGCGGCGGGCCTGCGCCCTGTGGGGCGTCTCCTTGGAAGAGGCCGCCGCCTTTGGGGACCACTACAACGATTTGGACATGCTTCGGGCCGTGGGGCAGGGGTTTCTCATGGGGAACGCCCCCCGGGAACTGTTGGAGGCCTTTCCCCATCACACCGAGGACAACGACCACGACGGGGTGGGCCAGGCCCTGCGCCGGCTGGGGCTGGCGGGGGAGTGACCCCGCGCCCTTGCAATCCTCCGGGGTCTGTGATACACTGAGCCATAGTCCCCTTGGAAAGCCTCAGAGGGACAGGATTCGAGAAAAGGAGGGAGCGCTGTGGGCGAGCCCAGCCGGAATTACAGCAAAGAATTGGAGCGCCTGGTCCAGGGCCTCCAACGGGAAGGGCGTGTGCCCAGGCTGCTTCTGCACGCCTGCTGCGCCCCTTGTTCCAGCGCCGTGCTGGAGTACCTCTCCCGGTATTTCGCCATCACGTTGCTCTACTACAACCCCAATATCTCCCCCTACGAGGAGTACGAAAAAAGGGAGCGAGAGCTTGAGCGCCTTGTCTCCCAAATGGACCTGGCCCACCCGGTGGAGCTTTTGCCCTGCGGATACGAGGGGGAGGCCTTTGTGGAGGCCGCCCGGGGCCTGGAGGGAGAGCCCGAGGGAGGCAGGCGCTGCGAGGCCTGCTTTCGGCTGCGCCTGGAGTACGCCGCCCGGGAGGCCGCCCGCCTTCACTTTGCCTACTTTACCACCACTTTGACCATCTCCCCCTTGAAGAACGCCCCTCTCCTCAACCGGCTGGGGGAGGAGATGGGAAAGAGGTATGGAGTGGCCCACCTGCCCTCCGACTTTAAAAAGAAAAACGGCTACAAGCGCTCTGTGGAGCTCTCCAGGGAGTACGGCCTGTACCGCCAGGATTACTGCGGCTGCGCCTTTTCCAAGGCCCAGCGCCAGCGGGAAAAGGAAGAAAGGAAGGATTCGTAAGTGTCAGTGCTGCGCAATGGCGCCACCTACCGGGTGGCGGACGCCCACGCCCATATCTACCCCGGAAAGATCGCGGAAAAGGCCACCGGCTCTGTGGGCCGGTTCTACCACATCCCCATGCACAATGTGGGCCTGCCCCACGTGCTGGCCCAGCTGGGAGGCGAGGCCGGCGTGGACCGGTTCCTGGTGTGCTCTGTGGCCACCAAGGTGGAGCAGGTGCGCTCCATCAACCAGTTCATCCAGGAGAAGTGCGTAAAGTATCCCCAGTTTGTGGGCCTGGCCGCCTGGCATCAGGACGTGGAGGACATCGAGGGGGAGATGGACGACATCCAGCGCCGGGGCCTCCGGGGCATCAAGCTCCACCCGGATTTTCAAGAGTTTTATATCGACGATGAGAAAATGCTCCCCGTCTATGAGGCGGCCTGCCGCCGGGGCCTGCCGGTGCTGTTCCACACCGGGGACAGCCGCACGGATTACTCCACCCCCCGGCGGCTGATGCGCGTCCTTGAAAGGCTGCCGGACTTCACCTGCATCGCCGCCCACCTGGGCGGCTACAGCGAGTGGGAGGACGCCCGCCGGGAGCTCTCCGGGACAAACGTCTACATCGACACCTCCAGCTCCCTGTTTGCCGTCACGCCGGAACAGGCCCGCAAGAGCATCGACCACTTCGGCGTGGACCACACCCTCTTTGGCACGGACTTCCCCATGTGGGAGCCCAAGGAGGAGTTGGAGCGCTTCTTCGCCCTGGGCTACGGGGAGGAGGACAACCGGAAGATGCTGTACGAAAACTTTGCCCGGCTCTTCCGGCTGGAGGAGTGATGGACCCCCTGTTGTTTCAGGAGGCCTGCCGCTGGGCCCTCTCCGGGGAGGCCCGGGAGGGAGGCATCGGCACCCTGGGGGAAAAGACCCTTCACAGCGCAGTGAAGTACTATGTTCAGCCCGACCCCTCCCGCCGGGAGGTGCGCCTGGGCCCCTATGTGGCCGACGCCCTCACCGAGGACGGGGTAAGCGAAATCCAGACCCGCTCCCTCTACCGGCTGGAGCCCAAGCTGCGCTGGTTTTTGGAGCAGGGCCCGGTGACCGTGGTCTACCCTGTCCCGGCGAAAAAGACCGTCGCCTGGATCGACGGGGCGGGGGAGATCACCCCTGCCCGCAAAAGCCCCCTAAAGCCCACGGCGGGCTGCATCCTGGGGGAGCTCTACCCCTTGCGGGAGCTCCTTTCCCACCCCCGGCTGCGGCTGCGGGTGCTCCTGCTGGAGGTGGCGGAGTACCGCCTTCTGAACGGTTGGAGCCGGGACAAAAAGCGAGGCTCCACCCGGTTTGACCGGGTGCCCCTCTCCCTGCTGGGAGAGGTGTGGGTCCGCTCTCCCGGGGAGTACGGCAAGCTCCTGCCCGAGGGCCTCCCCGAGACCTTTACCAGCCGGGAGCTGGGCAGGGCGGTGGGCCTTTCCCCCAAAAGGGCCACCCTTGCCGCCAACGTCCTGCGGGGCCTGGGGGCCATAGCCCCTGTGGGGAAAAAGGGTCCGGCCTACCTGTACGCCCGGGCAGAGGCCTCCCACCCGACCTGTCCCATTCTAGAGAAAGGATGATCCCATGGAACGCCAACTGGAGCTGCAAAAATACCACTACTTTGAAGAGGGCAACAGCTATGCCGGGCAGAGGACTAAGGACTGGGAAAAGGGCCTTCTCCTGCGCTATTATGTGGAGCCCGACAAGGAGGCCTCCCTGCTGCGGGCCTACGCCTGGACCCAGGACGTCTGTTTTGACCTGGCCCCGGACAAAATGTCCCAGGAGTATCCTCTGAGCGAGGAGGGCCTGGACCGGGCGGTGGAGTGGCTGGAGGAGGCCTACCGGCAGCTGTAAAAAGCCATCCCCTTTGGGCCCCAGGATGCCGCAGGGCGTTTTGGGTTTCAAAGCGGCGACGAACCCTACCGGGCCCCTGGCGGGCTGCCCTGGCCCCAGGTAGGGGTCTTGTCGCGCTGAAAAGGATAAAAAGAAGGGAGCTCCCCTTTTTAGGGGAAGCTCCCTTTTTCGCCTTCCAGGAAACGGAGCAGGCGCTCCTTGGCCTGGGCTGCCGTGGGCTGGGGCGCGCCCTTTGCCAGGTAGGCAAGGGCGTCGTTCCACTCCGTCAGAGGGGCGTCCCCGGGGGAGACGTCCCGCACCTGCCGCCGGAGCCTGTGCCTGTCCCTGGGGCC
>CALWIE010000096.1 GCA_944380625.1 uncultured Clostridia bacterium | reverse complement strand
AATTTGATGAAACGATTACGCAGGCAGAAAGTAAGATGATACATATCAACTGGTAATATTCAATCTAGAAGAGCCATAAGTTTTAAACCTACGATACTCCATACTAATTATCAGCACTTTTGCGGCGACTATATTTTGCCACCAATCTTTTTTGATTATGGTATCTTTTTTATCAACATAACCCACCAGGCTGAGCCTGGACGCAATTCGCGTTCCGGGCTCAGTTTTTTGTTTTACCCTTTCTCTCGCGTTTTCAGCGGGTATGTTTTTTGTCAACGCTTCCTACGTCGCGGCGAGGCCTTGTGCCTCGCCGCACTTTTTCTGCGCAAAATACGGCTTCGGCGTTCGTCCGGCCGCTCCTCCCCGAAAAAGGTCTCCCTTACGGCTCGCTGCCGCTGCCAACCTTTTTCGGTTAAGGGCAAGGACGTTTTCTTCCTTGCCGCCTGCGCCAATTGCGGGTATCTTTTTCTGTATCGGCGACGGGCTCGAACCTGCGGGCTCCGCCGTGTTTTTTACCCGCGGTTATAGCTGCGGGCTTTTCCCCGGATTTGGCCGGGCGTCCGCGAGGACAAGCTCCCGTCCCGCAAACCCGGAAGGTCCCGGCGGGATGCGGCCCCCTGCCGCTGAAAGGGATTGCAAATTTCCGCGAGGGGTGGTAAGCTGAAGAAAACCGGCGGCGCGGGAAAGAGGTGGGCAGCATGGACATGGAGAAAACGATGGTCCTCATAAAGGGTGAGGACAAAACGGCCTCGGTGGAGGCCGTCGTCCCCGACCCCCTCACCGGGAAGACCCTGGCGACCTATCGCGGAGGCCGCTCCTATGCCTACCTCAGGGAAAACGTGGAGGTTTTTGAAAACCCCCGGGCCTTGGATCTGGCGGGGAAGGCCGTCTACGTAAACGGCCTTCCCGTGTACGCCCCCCGGCTGCTGTTGGATTTCACAAGCCACCTGCGGATCCTGGGGGAGAGGGGCTCCAGCCGGACCGCCATTCCCGGGGAGGTGGAGCTGGTGGAGGACGCCGCCTCCCAGGGGGACGCCCGGCAGCTGCTGGGGTATTTCCGGGAGATAGCCTCCCATACGGGAGAGGGGGAGAGCTTTTTGCAGCGGGAGATGGAGGGGCTTTCCTTCGTCCACCCGGAAAGCGTCCTGGCCCGGTATTTGGACGGCCAGCCGGTGGAGGGGCGGGTTCCCGCTGTGGGCGGGGTGATTTTCCCCTTCCGCTTCAACCTCAGCCAAAAGGCGGCCCTAGAGAACGCCCTGGCCCACTCGGTGTCGGTGATCGAGGGCCCGCCCGGCACAGGGAAGACCCAGACGATTTTAAACATCCTGGCAAACCTTGTGACCCTCCGGGGGAAGAGCGTGGCGGTGGTTTCCAACAACAACGAGGCCGTCAAGAACGTCATCGAGAAAATGGCCAAAGGGGGTTATGGTTTCCTCACGGCCCTTTTGGGAAACCAGGAGAACCAGAAGGCCTTTTTCGCAAACCCGCCGGCGCCCCAGGTGGAGGGCTGGGACTGCCCCGAGGACAGGGAGCTCCTTCTGGAACAGGCGGCCGCCCTGGGGGCGCGGCTGGACGCCCTGCTCCAGGTGGACCGGGAGAGGGCCCAGCTGACGCAGGAGCTCCAGGCCTGGCAGCTGGAGCAAGAACACTTCGAGGAGTACTACCGCCGCCAGGAGGTTAAAGAGGTGGAAAAGCTTCCCCTGCTCCGGGCCAGCGGGGAGAAGATCCTCGCCTTTTTGGCGGAGACCACCCTGGCCCAGGAGCAGGGCTGGGGGAAAGGCCTTCTCCACAGGCTGAAGATGTTCTTAAAGTACCGGGGCTCCTTCCAAAGGCTCAGGAAAGACGAGGCCGCCGTGCTGCTCCAGCTGGAGCGGGCCTTTTACAAAAAGCAGATCCAAGCCCTGGAGGACGCCGCGGCTGGGGCCCAGCGCCGGCTGGAGGGGGCGTCTTTCCCGTAGCTTTTGGAGGAGCACCGGGCCTGCTCCGAAAAGCTATTCCGCAAGTGCCTGTACCAGTCCCACAAGGGGCTTAAGGCAGGGGCTTTTACCAAAGAGGACTTCAAAGGGAGGTTTTCGGACTTTATCCGCGCCTATCCTGTGATCCTCAGCACCACCTACGCCCTGCGCCGCTCCATCCCCCAAAACTACCTGCTGGATTACGTCATCATCGACGAGGCCTCCCAGGTGGACCTTGTCACCGGGGCCCTGGCCCTCTCCTGCTGCCGAAACGCCGTTGTGGTGGGGGATGAAAAGCAGCTTCCCCAGATAACCGACCCCCGCATCGAGGAAAAGCTCCAAAGCTCCCCGGCGGCCCCGGCCTACGACTATTTCCGTCACAGTCTGCTCTCCTCCCTGGGGGCCCTTTACGGCGCGGGCCTTCCCCGGGTGACTCCCCGGGAGCACTACCGTTGCCACCCGAAGATCATCCAGTTCTGCAACCAAAAGTACTACGGCGGCGCCCTGATCCCCTATACCAGCCCCAGCCTGTCCCAGACGCCCCTGGTGCTCTACAGGACGGCGGAGGGCCGCCACATGCGCAAAGTCACCTGGGGGCCTCACCCGGGCGCCTACAACCAGCGGGAGCTGGACGTGGTGGTGGAGGAGGTCCTCAAAAACCCCTCCCTGGGGGCGGGGGACGGCCAAGTGGGTTTTGTGACCCCCTACCGCAGGCAGGCGGACGAGGCCGGGGCCCAGCTTTCCCCGGGGATCGAGAGCGACACCGTCCACAAGCACCAGGGCAGGGAGAAGGACATGATGATCCTCTCCACCGTCCTGGACAGCTCCTGGATGGGCCAGCGGGGCCTGAAATTTGTGGACGACCCCCACATGGTGAACGTGGCGGTATCCCGGGCGGTCAGGGAGTTTGTGCTGGTCACCGACCACGACCTGTTCTATAAACAGGGAAAGGACATCGGCGACCTGATCCGCTACATGCAGTACAGCACCCTGGACGAAAAACTTCTGGAGAGCCAGGTGGTTTCGGTGTTCGACCTGCTGTACAGGGAGTACTCCAAAAAGCTGCTGCCCCTAAAGGCGAAAATGGACCCCCGGGCCCGCTTCCAGTCGGAGGAGGCGCTGGGGGCGCTGCTGGAGGACATCCTCCGGCAGCCCGGGTACAACCGCTTTGCCCTGGCCCGCCAGGTGCTGCTGCGCAATCTGCTGAACTCCCTGGAGGGCCTCACCGGGGAGGAGGCGGACTACGTGAACCACCGGGCCTCTCTGGACTTTGTCGCGTACTACAGGCAGGACAAAGCCTGCAAGCTGGCGGTGGAGGTGGACGGCTTCGCCTTTCACGCGAACAACCCCAAGCAGCGCAGACGCGACGCCCTGAAGGACGCCATCCTGGCGAAAAAGGGCATTCCGCTGCTGCGCCTTCCCACAAACGGCAGCGGGGAGCGTGAAAAGCTCCTCCGGGCCCTGGAGTAAGCCCTGCCCCCAGGGCGTCTCCTGGGTTTCTTCAAATCCACTCTCTCCTTGCCGCAAAAAAGAAAAGCAACTGCCAAATGGCAGTTGCTTTTTCGTGGAAGGGGTGGACACTTTCGATGCCGCACAAAGAAAGTATTTTTTATTTTTTAACTGTGTATTTCAATCTCAATTTGCTCTCCATATCTTTTACGATGTTCTTTCAGCTCATGTAAAATTTCATTTATCATTCTAACGCTCGGTACAAGTTCATTTGATACAGTTTCTTCTCCTATTATTA
>CALWIE010000095.1 GCA_944380625.1 uncultured Clostridia bacterium | reverse complement strand
CCCCACCTCTGTGGTGGGCACGGTGCTGTTTTTCAGCACCCTGGTAGAGGCCCCCATCATCATCTTCTCCAACAAGTACATGGACCGCTTTTCGGGCAAGACCCTGATCCTCTCAAGCTTCTGCATCATCCTGGCCCAGTTCCTGTTCTACGGGTTCACCCGCTCGGCGGCGGTGGCCATTTTAGCCATGGTGTTTTTAAAGGCCATCGCCTCCACCCTGTTTGTGATGATCAACCTGAAGATGGTCCGCAACCTCCTGGACCCCCGCTACACCACCACCGGCCTCTCGGTGGTCAACTCCGCCACCAACCTGGCGGGCATCCTGGTGCAAAACGCCGGGGGCTTCCTGGTGGACCGCACGGACATCCACACCCTGTACCTGGCCCTCTGCGTCCTGGCGGGGCTGGGACTGGTGCTCACCCTGTTTTTGAGGGTCGCCAACCGGGAAAAGGTCTTCAGCTAAACCCCGCCTGAAACGGAGGGGCCCCCTGGGGCCTCTTCTTTTTTTTGCCCTTTGGGGGAAAAAATCCTTCTCTCCCCCTTGCCTTTCGGGATGGGGTGTGGTATAATCCATTTCACTTTAGCACACCTATGATTTAAAGCATGTGTGCTTTAAACTATAAAACAAGGAAGTGATACCCATGAGCAGGGAAGTGGCCATCTGGGCCGTCATCGGCGTGTACGCCGTGTTCATGCTGGGGATCGGCGTGTGGTATTCCCGACGGGGCAACGACATGTCCGGCTTTACCGTGGGGGGCCGCAGCGCCGGGGCGTGGATCTCCGCCCTCTCCTACGGCACGGCCTATTTCTCCGCGGTGATGTTCATCGGCTACTCTGGGGGCTCCGGGTGGAGCTACGGCCTGTGGAGCGTGCTGGTGGGCGTGGGAAACGCGGTGTTCGGCACCCTGCTGGCTTGGCTGGTGCTGGCCAACCGCACCCGGGACCTGACCCGCCGCCACGACGTAAAATCCATGCCCCAGCTGTTCGAGCGCCGCTTTGGCAGCCCCGGCATGCGGCTGTTCTCCTGCGTGGTGATCTTCCTGTTTTTCATCCCCTTCTCCGCCTCGGTGTACACGGGGCTCACCAGCGTCTGCTCGGTGATTTTGGGCATCGACGAGACGGTGTGCATGATGATCATCGCCATCGCCTCGGCGGTGGTGCTGGTGCTGGGGGGCTACATGGCCACCCTGAAGGCGGACTTTGTCCAGGGCTTCATCATGATGGTGGGGGTGGCCGCCCTGATCGTCCTGGTGGTCCAGTCCCCCCAGGTGGGCGGGCTCTCCCAGGGCTTTTCCAACATGGTGGACTACATGGAAAGCCACCAGATGGCCCCCCTGCCGGGGAACTCCGCCAAGGCCCTGGTCTCCACCATCCTGATGACCAGCTTCGGCACCTGGGGCCTGCCCCAGATGATCCACAAGTACTACGGCATCCGGGACCGGCGGGAGGTCAAGCGGGGCGTGGTGATCTCCACCTTTTTCTCCCTGCTGGTGGCCGGGGGCGGGTACTTTATCGGTTCCTTCTCCCACCTGTTCTTCGGGGAGGAGCTGCCCCAGGGGGGCACCGATTACCTGGTGCCCCTGATGCTGGACTCCGCAGGGCTGCCCAACCTGCTCATCGGGGTGATCCTGGTGCTGCTCATCTCCGCCTCTGTCTCCACCCTCTCCAGCATCACCCTGACGGCCTGCTCCACCGTGTCCATGGACTGGATCAAGGCCAGCTGGCTCAAGGGCCTGGGGGAGCGCACCCTGGCCACCGTCACCCGCCTTTTGTGCCTGGCCTTTGTGGTCCTGAGCTACCTGATCGCCAACTACCCCACCCCCATCCTGGAGATGATGTCCTACTCCTGGGGGATCCTCTCCGGGTCCTTCCTGGCCCCCTACCTGCTGACCCTCTACTGGAAGGGCATCAACCGGGCCGGGGCCTGGGCCGGGATGCTGGGCGGGTTTCTCACCGCCTTTGTGCCCGCGGCCGCCTCGGGCTTTACCACCCCCGACGGCCCCTTCTTCGCCTGCCTGGCCATGGGGGTCTCCTTTGTCCTGTGCCTGGCCGGCAGCCGGCTGGCCCAGTCCCTCCGCTGGAAGTCCGGCCAGCCCAACCCCGCTTTCTACGAAAAAGAGGAGGAGGCCTAAAGGGCCTCCCCCTCTTCTCTTCCCCCTGGGGCCGCCGTGGGAACGGCGGCCCCTTTCACATCCTCTCCAGCAGCGCGTGGTGGAAAAATGCCACCTGCCGGTAGGGGTCCCGGGCGGCCGCCAGCTCCTCCAGCCGGAGCATGGCCCGCTGCCAGGCAGGGTCCTCCTTGGAGGCGCTGTCCTGGCCCAGCCCGAAGAACGCCCGCACCCCCAGCACCTGCCGGAGCCGGAGCCCCGGGCCCCACAGGGGCAGGTCCTCCGTCCGGTAGTACTGGACCTCCCCGAAGTTCCGCACGGAAAGGCCGCCCCCCTCCAGCAGGGCGAGGGCCTCTTGGGGGTTGTTTTCCAAGACGGCCTTCTGCATCACCCGCCCCGCCTGGTTGTGCTTGACCACAGAGAGGATTCCCCCCGGCCGCAAAAGCCGGGCAAACTCCCGGAGGACCTCCCTCCGCTGGGAGACGTATTCCAGCACGTTGTGGCACAGGATGCCGTCAAAGCTCCCCCCCTCCAGGGAGGCCAGCCGCTCGGCCCCGCCCACCAGCTGCCGGTAGGACCCCCGGCCCACCCCCAGGGCCAAAAGGTCCTCGTTAGGCTCCACAGCCGTCACCTGGTTGCGCTCCCCCAGGTGGGCGGCGGTGATGCCAAAACCGCTGCCAAAGTCCACCAGCCGCGCCCCTTCCCAGGGGGGCAGCTGCCCCCACACCTGCCGGTAAAACAGTTTGCCCCAGGGTTTTTGGGTGTTCTCAAAGTAGATCTCCACGTCTCGGTCCACAGCCAGCGCCTCCTTTTCCCCCAGCATACCACAGCCCGGGGGAAAATTCCACCGGGAAATCCCCCGCCGCAGCCGCCCCGGCTTCCCCCCCCGCAAAAAAATATTTCCCGCCCCCCTGACAAAAACAAAGGGGGGGGGTAATATGGTAACGTAAACACATGGTAACGTTACCATACGGTGAAAGGAGAATTCCCATGGCAAACGCCACCATGCACGACGTGGCAAAGCTGGCGGGGGTTTCCCTGGCCACGGTGGGCCGGGTGCTCCACCAAAACGGCTATGTCTCCCGGGAAAACCGGGAGAAGGTGGAGGCCGCCGTCCGCCAGCTGGGCTACATCCCCAACAGCGCCGCCCAGTCCCTGAAAAACAGCAGCAGCCGGATGCTGGGGCACATCCTCCTGTTCTCCCCCAACCTGCTCTTCGGGCAGATCAGCCAGGGGGTGGACCAGGCCGCCCGGCGCCGGGGCTACAGCGTTTTGAGCTTTACGAAATACGGCTCCCCCGGGGAGGACCTGCGGATCGTCACAGAGTTCATCAGCCGCCGGGTGGACGGGGTGGTCATCACCTCCATCCGGGACTTCGACCCCGCCCTGCTCCAAAAGCTTTTGGACGCGGGCATCCCCACGGTGCGCATCGAGCGCTCCCCGCCCCAGGCGGACCGGGTCCTGGTGGACGACCTCCAGGGGGCCCTGGAGGGGGCCGGCGCCCTGGTGAAGGCCGGCCACCGGAAGATCGCCTACATCGGCATGGGAGGCCCCGGCCAGGTGGAGCGCCTGCGGCTGGAGGGCTACCGCCGGGCCCTGGCCCAGGGGGGCGTCCCCCTCCGGGCCGGGCTGGAGCGGCTGGTGGAGCAGTACACCCCCGCCCAGGGGTATGGGGCCATGGCCTCCCTGTGGGAGGAGGAGCGCCCCACAGCGGTGTTCGCTGCGGCGGATTCCCTGGCCAGCGGAGCCCTGCAGTTCCTCTACCAGGCAGGGGCCCGGGTGCCCGGTGACGTGTCCTTCATGGGGTACGACAACACCCTGGCCCCCCTGCTCTCCCCGCCCCTGGACTCTGTGGGCATCCAGGCCGGGCCCATGGGCGAGGCCGCAGTGGACCTGCTCCTCAGGCGCCGGGAGAACCCCCTCCCTCCCGGGGAACCCGGGGAGGAGATCCTGATCCCCACCCAGCTGGTGACCCGGGGGACCGTGGCCCCGCCCCGGCCCGCCCCGTAACCCCCCGGGGACCCAAGGCAGAATACCCACCACAGGCAAAAGGCAAACTGATAGAGGAAAAAACTAAAGAAAGGCAGGCTCTTCTATGGACACTGTAAAAGTTGGCATTGTGGGATGCGGCATGATCACCGCCCGGCGCCACGCCCCCGAGTACACCGACAACCCCCACGCCCAGATTGTGGGCTTTTACGACTTCGACCAAAACCGGGCCGGAGAGCTGGCCGCAGGCTACGGCGGCAAGGTCTACGCCTCCCCGGAGGAGCTCTTCCAGGACCCGGAGATCCAGGCGGTGAGCATCTGCTCCCCCAACTACACCCACGCGGACTACTCCATCCAGGCCCTGGAGGCGGGCAAGCACGTGCTGTGCGAAAAGCCCATGGCCCTCTCCCTGGAGGACACCCGGCGCATGATGGACGCCGCCCAAAAGGCCGGGAAGATCTTGATGATCGGCCACAACCAGCGCCTGCTGCCCACCCACCGGAAGGCCCGGGAGCTGCTCCAGTCCGGCATGATCGGCAACATTCTCTCGGTGCAGAACAACTTCCGCCACAGCGGCCCGGAAAACTGGAGCGTCAACCGCTCCAACACCACCTGGTTCTTCGACAAGAACAAGGCCCACTTCGGGGCCCTGGGGGACCTGGGCGCCCACAAGCTGGACATCATCCGCTTCCTCACCGGGGACGAGGTGGACACCATCTGCTGCGACACGGTCACCCGGGACAAGCGCTACCCCAACGGGGAGCTCATTGACCTGGAGGACAACGCCTTCGCCCTGTTCCACATGCGCTCGGGCATTGTGGGCACCATGAACGTCTCCTGGACCAACTACGGCGAGGAGGACAACAGCACCATCCTCTACGGGGACAAGGGCGTCATGAAGATCTTCGGGGACTTCGCCGACGACATCGTGGTGGAGCTCCGGGACGACACTCGGGTCAAATACCAGGTGGGGGCCATCTCCACCAACCAGAAGCAGCTGAAAAGCGGCATCATCGACGACTTTGTGGAGGCCATCCGCACCGGGCGGGAGCCCACGGTCACCGGGGTGGACGGCCACAATACCCTGGCGGTCATCGTGGCGGCCAACCGGTCCGCCCAGGAGCGCCGCTGGCTGAAAGTGGAATACTGACTCTTCCTTCTTTTGGGGAGAAGGGGGCCGCTGCAACTGGCAGCGGCCCCCTCTTTTAGTACACCAGCCAAAGCCCCCGGGGCTTTGTCCCCAGGGCCAAATCCTCCTCGCCCGGGAAGTACTCCCCGTCCAGGGACCAAGGGAAGGCCCGGGGGCTGTGAAAGGCCGCCCAGGCCACCTGCCGCCGCAGGACCAGCTCCCCCTCCAGCCTGCCCCGGCGGAGCATGGCGGCCGCCTGGGCCACCTCCCGGGGGCCCCGGGGCACCGTCACCAGGGTCAGCTCCATCAGGCCGTCGTCCAGCCGCACCCGGCGGGGGTCTAGCTTCACCCCACCCCCCCGGGAGGTGGAGTTGGTCACCGCCCCAAAGGCGAACTCCCCCTTCCAGGAGAATCCCTCCCCCCGGACCTCCACCGGGCAGGGCCTGAGCTCCGGCAGCTCCCGCAGGCCCTCCAGCACATAGGCCAAGTGCCCCAAAGCGGACTTGAGCCCCTGCCCCGTCTTGTAGGAGGACTGGGTGAAGAGCCCGAAGTCGGCCACGTACAAAAACCTCCGCCCGGAGAGCTCCCCCAGGTCCAGGGCCCGGGCCCGCCCCTCCAAAACCCGGGCCGCCGCCTCTTCCACATCCCGGGGCAGCCCCAGGGAGGCGGCGAAGTCGTTGGTGGTGCCCAGGGGGATATAGCCCAGCTCCAGGCTGGCGCCCAGCTCCCCCAAAAGGTTCACCGTCCCGTTTAGGGTGCCGTCTCCCCCGCAGCACACCAGCCGGTCCGGGGGGTTATTTGCCGCCTCCCGCAAAAAGGCGGCGGCCTCCTCCAGGCTTTCCGTGTAGCGCAGGCGGGGCTCCACCCCGGCCCGGAGGAAGGCCTGGCGGATCCGCTCGCCGTATTTCTTCCCCCGCTGCCGGCCCGCGCGGCCGTTTACCATGACCCAGACTTCCATCTCAATCCCCCCAGCTGGCCTGCACCGCGCCCCACAGGATCTGGGCGCAGAGCTCCACCCCCAGCAGGCCGCTGTCCAGCACCAGGTGGTAGCCCTCCCGGCGGTTCCAGTCCCTGCCGGTGTTGGCCCGGTAAAAGTTGGCCCGCCGGTGGTCATACCGGCGCAGGACCCCCAGGGCCTTTTCCGGAGGGATCCCATACTCCTCCTGGGCCCGGCGCAGGCGGGTCTCCCGGTCCCCGTGGACAAACACCCGCAGCACGTCCTCCCGCTCCCCCAGGACCCACCCGGCGCACCGCCCCACCAGGACGCAGGGCCCCTGCTGCGCCAGGCGGCGGATCACCTGCCCCTCCAGCAGGCTCAGCTGGTCCGCCTGGGAGAGCTGGGGCAGCTGCCCTTGGGCCGCCTTGGCCATGGCCGCCAGGGAGTAGAGCAGGGAGCTGGTGGCCGTCTCCTCCAGATGCTCGATGTACTCCGGGGTGGAGCCCCCCTCCCGGGCGGCCATCTCCAAAATCTCCCGGCCGTAGACGGGCACCCCCCAAAGGCCTCCCAAAAGCCGCCCCACCTGAGCGCCGCCGCTGGCGTACTCCCGCTCGATGGCCACATAGTGAAAACCCTTCATCCCATCTTCCTCCTTTTTTAGGCCGCGCCCCCGGAGCCCTCAAACTGGCTGTTGTACAGCTGGGCGTAAAAGCCGCCCTTCTCCATGAGCTCCTGGTGGGTGCCCTGCTCCACGATGTCCCCGTCTTTCATGCACAAAATCAGGTCCGCCTCCCGGATGGTGGACAGCCTGTGGGCGATGATAAAGCTGGTGCGCCCCTGAAGCAGGTTGTCCATGGCCTTTTGGATGAGGGCCTCCGTGCGGGTGTCCACCGAGCTGGTGGCCTCGTCCAAAATCATCACCTTGGGGTCCGCCAAAATAGCCCGGGCAATGGTCAAAAGCTGCTTTTGCCCCTGGGAGATGTTGGCGGCCTCCTCGTTGATCTCCATCTGGTAGCCCCCGGGCAGGGTGCGGATAAAGTGGTCGGCCTGGGCCAGCTTGGCCGCCTCCACCACCTGCTCGTCGGTGGCGGAGAGGTTGCCGTAGCGGATGTTCTCCAGGATGGTGCCGCTGTAGAGCCAGGCGTCCTGGAGGACCATGCCGAACTGGCTGCGCAGGTCCCGCCGGGAAAACCCGGTGATGGGCCGCCCGTCCAGGGCGATCTGCCCCCCGCGCAGGTCGTGAAAGCGCATCAAAAGCTTTACCATGGTGGTCTTGCCCGCCCCGGTGGGGCCCACAATGGCCACCTTCTGCCCCGCCTGTATCTGGGCGCAGAAGTCCCGGATCACCAGCTCGGGGCTGCCCTCGTAGCCGAACTTCACGTGGTCGAAGGCCACGTCCCCCCGGATGTCCAGGTCCCCGGTGGAAAATTCCGGCTCCTCCTGGGGCTCCTCGGCCTCGTCCAAAAACTGGAAGATCCGCTCGGCGGCGGCCACGGTCATCTGGAACTGGTTGGAGATGTTGGCCAGCTGGGTGATGGGCTGGGTGAAGCTGCGCACGTACTGGATAAAGGCCTGGATGCCGCCGATGGTCATGGCGCCCCCGGCGGCCATGGAGGCCCCCACCACGCAGATGACCACATACCCCAGGTTGCCCACCAGGGTCATGATGGGCATCATCAGCCCGGAGAGGAATTGGGATTTCCACCCGGCGCTGCAGAGCTTTTCGTTCTCCCGGTCGAAGTCCTCCAGGGCCTTTTTCTCCCGGCCGAAGGCCTTCACCACCATGTGCCCGCCGTACATCTCCTCCACCTGGCCGTTGACAGCCCCCAAGTACCTCTGCTGGTCCTTGAAGTGCCGCTGGGAGACCTTGACCAAGGCCATCACAAACACCAGGGAGACAGGGATCACGCACAGGGCCACCAAAGTCAGCTGCCAGCTGATGGAGAGCATCATGGCCAGCACCCCCACCAGGGTGCACCCGGAGGTGATCAGCTGGGTGACGCTCTGGTTCAGGGAGCTGGTGAGGGTGTCCACGTCGTTGGTGATGCGGGAGAGCACATCCCCCTGGCTCACCTTGTGGAAGTAGGCGAGGGGCAGCCGGTTGAGTTTTTTCTCAATGGCGTCCCGCAGCCCCCAGGAGAGGTCTGTGGAAACCCCCGCCATGATAAACCCCTGGAAGTAGGAGAGCAGGGCGCTCAAAAGGTAGACGCCCCCCAGCAGGAGAAGCACCTTGCCGATGTAGCCGAAGTCCACGCCCCCCTGGGCGCCGGCAGCCAGGCGCATCAGCCCCGCGGCCAGCTCGTCGGTGGCCAGGGCCAGCACTTTGGGCCCGGCGATGGAAAACACCGTGGACGCCCCCGCGAAAACCATCACCAGCGCCAACGGCAGCCAGAAGGGCCGCAGATAGCGCAAAAGCTTTTTCGAGCTGCCTTTAAAGTTCTTCGCCTTTTCCCCTCCCATGGCGGGGCCCCGCCGGGGGCCGCCGTGGGGGGTGTGCCGGGGCTGGCTCATTCCAATTCCTCCTTTCGCAGCTGGCTCTCCGCAATCTCCCGGTACTGGGGGCAGCGGGCCAGCAGCTCCCTGTGGGTGCCCTTGCCCACCAGCCGGCCCTCGTCCAAAACCAGGATCTGCTGGGCGTGCATGATGGTGCTCACCCGCTGGGCCACCAAGAGGACCGTGGCCCCGGCGGTGTCCTCCGCCAGGGCCCGGCGCAGCGCCGCGTCGGTCTTAAAATCCAGGGCGGAAAAGCTGTCGTCGAAGATGTAAATGGGCGCCTTGCGGACCAGGGCCCGGGCAATGGAGAGCCTCTGCCGCTGCCCCCCGGACACGTTGCCGCCCCCCTGGGAAATGGGGGACTCCAGCCCCTCCTCCATGGCGGAGACAAAGTCCAAGGCCTGGGCGGTGGAGAGGGCCCCTTGCAGCTCCTCCTCCCCGGCGTCCTCCTTCCCGTAGCGGAGGTTCTCCGCCACGGTGCCGGAGAAGAGCATCCCCTTCTGGGGCACGTAGCCGATCCTGTCCCGCAGCTCTTTCTGGGGGAACTTGCGCACGTCCACCCCGTCCACGGCCACCTCTCCCCCGGTGACGTCGTAAAACCGGGGGATCAGATTTACCAGGGTGGACTTCCCCGCGCCGGTGGCGCCGATGATGGCCGTGGTCTCCCCCGGCTTTGCCGTGAAGGAGATGTGCTCCAGCACGTCGCTCTCCGCGTCCCCATAGCGGAAGGACACGTCCCGGAACTCCACCAGGCCCCGGGGCTCCGGGAGGGGTTCGGGCCCCTCCGGTTCCCGTATGGCCAGGGGCGCGTCCAAAACCTCCCGGATCCGCCCGGCGGACACGCTGGCCCGGGGCAGCAGGATGAACATCACGGCGATCATCAAAAAGGCCATGATGATCTGCATGGCGTACTGGATAAAGGCCATCATGTCCCCAATTTGCAAAGAGCTCTCCGCAATGGCGTGGCCCCCCACCCAGACCACCAGCACCGTCAGCAGGTTCATCACCAGGGTCATGGCGGGCATCATGGCGCTCATCACCCGCTGGACGAACCGGTTGGTCTCCGCCAGGTCCCGGTTGGCCTTGTCAAAGCGGCGCTCCTCGTACGCCTCGTTGCCAAAGGCCCGCACCACCATCATGCCGGAGAGGTTTTCCCGGCTGACCAGGTTGAGCCGGTCGATGAGCTTTTGCAGGGCCTTGAACCTGGGCAGGGCCACCGCCAGGGCCACCGCGATCAGCCCCAGCAGCACCGCCACCGCCAGGGCGATCAGCCAGCTGAGGGAGACGCTCTTCCCCACGGCGAAGACAATGCCCCCTATGCCCATAATGGGGGCGTAGCACAGCATGCGCACCCCCATGGTGGCGAGCATCTGCACCTGCTGCACGTCGTTGGTGGTGCGGGTGATAAGGGAGGCGGTGGAGAACCTGTCGAACTCCCCGCTGCCAAAGCTCTCCACCTTTTCAAAGAGGTCGTGGCGCAGCTGCCGGCCCATGGCGGCCGCCATCCGGGCGGAGAAAAAGCCCACCAGCACCGTGGCGGCCGCCCCCAGCAGGGCGATCCCCAGCATTTGCAGCCCCTTGTTCCAAATGTACCGGGACTGGATGGCCTCCATATCCCAGCCCAGCTCCCGGTAAAAGAGCCGGGTCAGGGTGACGCCCACCTGGCCCCCCAGCATGGAATCGCTGGCCGAGGCGGCCTCCCAGGCCGCCGCCAGGCTCTCCTGGGGCACGTAGGGCAGCAGGGCTCCCAGCTGGTACAGGCGGCTTGCGTCCACGTCCTCCAGGCCCTGGCTGAAGTCGAAGGCGTCCCCCTCCTCCGCTCCAAAACTCTCCTGCTCCGTCCCGTAGAGGGCGCCCTGCCCTTGGGATCCCCCTTCCCCCTCCAGGGCGGGCTGCCCCTGCATAAGGGCGCCGCCCTGGGCCTGGGCCAAAGCCTGGGCCAGCTCCTCGGGGGCGTTCTCCCCTTGCAAGTAGAGGACCAGGGCGTAGCAGGCCCGGTTGTAGGCCTCATCCAGGCTCTCCCGCTCCTGCTCGTCCAAATCCTCCCGGAGCACGGCCACCGCCTGTTCCCGCAGCAAGGGGTATTCCGGCGCCAGGCGGTGGGCCTCGGTGCTGCCGGGCTCCACCCGGTTGTAGCCCGCCTCCAGGGCCTGGGCGGACCCGCCGTCCATCACCGCCTCCAGAAGGGAGAGCCCCTCCGCCCTCAGGGCCTGGGGAGCCCCGGCCTCCACGCCCCCCTGCTGAATGCCCACGTTGACCATATCGCTCATCCGGTTGGGCAGGCTCAGGTCGCAGGCTGCCTGGCCAAACAGCAGGACCAAGCAGAGGACCACCACCCCCCAAAAGGGCTTGAGGTACCGCAAAACCACCTTCATTTTCCACCCATCCTTTCGGTTTTCCCGGCTCTTCCCCCGGGAAACGGCGGTATCCCTTCGCCCGCCGGCGCCTTCTCTCTCAGGGATTTCCCCGCATTGTACCGTATTATAGCACCACCCGCCTCCCCGTCAACCAGCCAGCCCTAATATTTACGAAGTTTTCATATTTGCCCGTGGCCGGTGCCTGGCCCGTGACCGGGCTGGACAATTCGCGCTCTAGGCCGCTCGCTTGCGCTCGGGCTGTGTAGGTCGCAAGCTCGCGTTCGCGGTTGGTAACTTGCCTGCCCTTGCTCTTGCCTTTGCCCTTTGAGGGGGTATGGGGGGATACCTCCCCCCTAAAGGGGGGCTTGGGGGGAATTTTCCCCCCAGGGGGTCCAAGGGGGCAACGCCCCCTTGAAAAAAGCCTTGGCGGGTGCGTGGCCGCACGGGACAGGCCGCCTTCTTGCCTGCGGGTGCGTGACCGCACAGGACAATTCGCGCTCTAGGCCGCTCGCTTGCGCTCGGGCTGTGTAGGTCGCAAGCTCACGTTCGCGGGCCCGTGACCGGGCAGGACAAGCCGCCTTCTTGCCTGCGGCAAGGGCGGGGGCGTCCCACGCAAACTTGCGGCGAGTAGGAAACTAACATTTCCCAGAAAAGTAAAAACCGCGCCATCGCTCTAACCACCCGCAGTAGAGAGCGAGTGAAACGAGCGACAGCGCGTCGTGCCAGGGGCGCAGCCCCCGCGCCATCGCTCTAACCACCCACTGTGGAGAGCGAGTGGAACGAGCGACAGCGCGAAGAAAATTTCTTTGCCAAGCTTTCTTTTAAGAAAGCGGGGGGAAGAGGAGTTCCAGGGCGCCCAGGATACCGGCGTCCTGGCCGCACTGGGCGAAGAGGAAGTCCACCGGCTCCTGGGTGTGGCGGTAGGAGTCGAAAACCCGGCGGATCCGGCCGAAGAGCAGCTCACCCATGTTGATGAGCCCGCCGCCGAAGACGAAGCAGTCGATATTGAGGGTCATGTAGAGGTTAAAGACCCACACCCCCAGGTAGAGGGCCATCTGGTCCAAGGCGCGCAGGGCCAGGGGATCCCCGGCCCGGGCGGCGGTCTCCAGGTGCCGGGCGTCGATGCGATCCGGAGAACCCGCCAGCTGCACCATAAGGGTCTCCTCCCCCTGGGCAATCCACTCCCGGATGTGCCGCACCACCATGCCCCCGGAGGCGTAGGACTGGATGCACCCGGTGTTTCCGCAGCCGCAGGGAATGCCCGCCCCAGGGGTGACGATGGTGTGGCCGCTCTCCCCGGCAAAGCCGTTGCTGCCCCGGAAGAGCTGCCCGTCGATGATGATCCCCGAGGAGAGGCCCGTGCTCACCGGGCAGTAGAGCATGTGGGGGCGCCCCTGGCCCGCCCCGTGGCGGGACTCCGCCAGGGCGGCGCAGTGGCCGTCGTTGTCCACCTCCACCTGCACCCCGGGAAGAAGCTTCTCCAGGCAGGCCTTCACCCCAAAGCCGTTCAGGGCCGGGAGCATGGCGCAGAGCACCACTTCCCCCTGGGGCCAGCGCACCATGCAGGGCAGGCCCACCCCCACCCCTTGGAGGGCCTCCGGCTCCAGGGAGAGCTCCTTCATCTTCTCCTTCAGTGCGTCCACCATCTGGCGGAGGAATTCCTCCCCGCTGAGACCGGGGTCCGAGGGGAGCTTCGCCTTGCCCAAAAGGGTCTTGTCCTCCCCAAACAGCCCCAGGGCCACCTTGGTGCCCCCCACGTCGATTCCCGCATACACTTTCATACCTGTTTCCTCCCGTATCTACCGGCCCCATTTCCCCTCTACGCAGATTCCCGCTTCTTCAGGGTCCAGGGGTATACCGTGCTCTTTTCCTCCCGGCCGCTGAGCAGAGCCAGCAGCTTCCGGGCCGCGCAGGCCCCCATGTTCTCCTTGGGATGGTCGAAGGAGCTCAGGGGGACAGGGGCCAGCTCCCCCAGCAGGCTGTTGTCAAAGCTGAGCAGCGCCCTCTCCTGGGGGATCTGCTCCCCCCGGGCCCGCAGGGCCTTTTCCACCCGCACCGCCAGCTCGTCGTTGTGGCACACCAGAGCCGTGCAGCCCTCCAGGCCCTCCAGAAGGGAGTCCAAATCCCCCTCCCCGGCAAGCAGGCGCTCCCTCTCCTGGGAGTTGTACCACACCACCCGGCTGTCCTCCAGGGGAAGCCCACACTCCAAAAGCCCCTGGGCGTAGCCCTCGTACCGGCCCAGGCCCTGGGCGTCGTCGCTTTTGAAGACGCACCCGATCTCCCGGTGGCCCCGGGCCGCCAGATACCGCACCGCGTCCCGGCCGCCGGCGCGGTCGTCCATGGTCACGGACACGCACTCCCCCAGTTCCGGGTAGGCGGCGTTGAGAAACACCAGGGGCACCCCCTGCTCCAGCAGCTTCCGGTACAGGGGCAGGTTGGGATTGGGCAGGGCGCTCTGGACGACCTCCACCAAAAGGCCGTCCACCCCTTTCTCCAGGTAACCTT